>CAZEDR010000023.1:0-15428 GCA_964510975.1 uncultured Melioribacter sp.
ATAGCCCATGCACCTAAACCAATTACTGTAAGTTCCGGACCATCTTTACCAAGTTTTCTAGTCAGCATTACTTTAGTCCTAGTTCTTTACACATGCGGTAAAAGTTTGAAGGCGCCAGTCCCAGTCTTTCTGCCGCCGCCGAGTCTGAACTGGAAATGCTTCTCACATACTTAAAATATTTTGTACGGAATATCTTTTCCATCTCTTTCCATGGCAATACTTGCCCGCTGTAAACATCATCAAAATTTGTTTCGTCTTTTAGAATTACATGGTTTCTTAAAATCATCGGGTTGCTGATATCTTTCACAGAAATAACATCGGTGCAATTCAATACTAAACGCTGAACAACATTTCTTAACTCTCTAACATTACCGGGATATTTGTAATTGAGAAGAATCTCTATTGCCTTTTCTTCTATTGTCGGCTTTGCAATGCCCATATCTTGACTGAAATACTCAAGGAAGTAATCGAATAAAAGCATTATATCATTTCCGCGTTCTTTAAGAGGAACAACATCAAGTGGAACAACATTTAGGCGGTAATACAAATCTTCTCTAAAACGGTTATTGTTTACTTCATTAGCTAGGTTTTTATTTGTAGCGGCAATGATTCTAACATTTACAGAAACCTTTTCTGTTCTACCGATTTTTTCAATTTCCCCTTCTTGCAGAACTCTCAGCAACTTCACTTGAGCATGAAGCGGGAGCTCGGCTACTTCATCAAGAAAGAGAGTTCCGTTATGAGCAACTTCAAACAAGCCGGACTTATTTGTATTAGCACCGGTAAACGCGCCCTTCTCATAACCAAACAATTCGCTTTCAATTAATTCACTGGGAATACTTCCGCAGTTAATAGGAACAAAGCTTTCATATTTCCTTTTACTCTTTAGATGAATATTCCATGCAACCAATTCTTTTCCGGTTCCGGAAGCGCCGTGAATAAGAATATTTACATCGCTCTTTGCGTAACGTTCAATGCTCTCTTGCAATTGTATCATCGGTTTCGATTCGCCGATTAGTCTTTTGGCTTCCAGCATGTTTTCAATACTTTGGCTCAATTTCTTATCGGAACGTGTTCTATGTTTTTCTAAGCGCTTCTTTTCATTTGCGTTGAAAATGCTGAGGATGAAATCCGTAGGCTGGTAAATATATTCTTCAATGTTACCCGGATATTTTGTGCAGAACCAAAACGCACCGGATTTCAAAAGATTATTTGCGAAGTCATAATTCGTAATGTTAATCGTCATCTTCGTAATAACTATAATCTGAATGAAAGGATCGATATCCTTGATTTTGGTGATGAGCTCTTCCCCTTTAAGTCCACCGGAGATTTGATAATCCATAATAACTACATCATACTTATCATGGTTTGATCTAATCAGATCGAGGGCAGCCATTCCATTGGAAACAACTTCTGCAATTTTAATTCTGGTATCGTAATAACTAATTGTGTTCTTAACTCTTCTTACATCAAAATCTTCATCTTCTACAAGTAGAATATTTATAAAATCCGATTTACCCATTCAAATCCCTTTAGTTCTTAATTCCGATTGTAAATCTACAACCTCCGGTTGATAGATTTTCAACATCAAGTGTCCATGCGCATTTTTCTACTGCCATCTGATAAGCAATGTAGCATCCGTAACCTGAGTTTGCGCCTTCTATTTTTTTAGTAGATTCGTTTTCCAAAAATATCCTTTTAATCCCATCTGCTCCAACTTCTAATAAATCTTGTTGAATGCCAACTCCGTCGTCGCTGATGTGAATTTTAGAGATATGATTAACAGCATCGTATTGTGTATCAACTTTTACGGTAACAGATTCTTTGCGAGAATGGTCAATGCTGTTCTGCATTAAAGGTTCTAAGATTTCCCAAACCACAAATTCATTCACATTAACAAGCGGAAGCTTATCATCAAGTTGAAGCTCAAAGTTGAACATTTCATTCTTGCTGGAAATGCGCAGAAAGATATGATCGACAATAAATTTAACAACTTCATTTATGTTGGTCCGGAACATAGGGTTTACAATAGTATTAATGTCCTGATCGTACCATTTCATGTCGTAAATCATTCGAGAAATAAAATTCGAATATGTTACAACTCTTTTTTTCAGATCATCGATGTTCGACGTTTGCATCTGCCGGACGTCATCCTTAATAAACCCGATTATTTTTTCTGTCTTATGATGAGTGTGATAAATTCTTTTGGTAAAGAGAGATTCTTTTTCCAATCGAATTTGTTTCTTGATATTCTCTTCATGCTCTTCAAATAATTTAGCCTGAGCTTCATTTCTTTCTTTTACCGCCAGTGATGAGAAATAAAAAATCGTAATAAGCCCGATTAAGATTAAGAATGAATACACCATCGAAACTTTATCAAAGTTCGCTGAAACTTCGGTAGTTAAAAAAGAAAAATCGGGTGTTATGCGCATATACATCACACCGAGGTATTCACCATCCGGCACAAACGGCACCAGCAGATTAAATGTTTTATTGTTCTTAACTGTACTGTAAATAATTTCAGAAGCTCTCATTTTATCGCGCATAGAAAGAAATAGTTTTACTCCCTCACTATGAACACTGTTTTTTTCTTGATACGGTTCAAGCTGATTCGTTAGATAAGAATATAGCTGCTGCCCGCTGTCTATAACATAAATTCTATGATCCTTAAGAAGAATTAAACTGATGTCTTCCACACTTTTTTGTATTAGTTGCTGTTTGAAAATCACATTGAACGAATAAACTATTTTTCTTTCTTCATAATCAGAAATCGATTTACCCATAAAGAGGTTTTCGAACAGTAGTTCCATACTTGTAGATGTTACTATCGCCAAACGTTCGGCAGAGTATTTTTGGTACCACGACTGGGTTTCATTTAAGAAACTGCTTAATAGAGATTTTTGCACAAAAGCTAAAACCAGCTGGAAGACAATAAGTATGACCAGCAGAGTAGTTATGTGCCTTATCTGAAATTTATACTGAGATATTTTCTCGCTTATCTTAACAACCATATCTAAATCACATTTCCCTTATTGCAGTTTCTTCTTTCTGAATTGCTCTTGTAGCTTTTGCAAGCGCTTCATGCACGGAAATATTCTGCTTTATTGCTTCTTCAAAATAGTAAGACATAATTTTCGAAAACCTTGTGTATTCTTCATGAGCAGGCCTGTGAACGCCGTGGCTCAAAACTCCACGCATGTTGGTCAACTCTTTGTATTTATTCTGATAGTAAGGATCTTCATAAATTTTCTTTACAACAGGATAATAACCGCTTTCCTTATAAAACATTTCTTGAGATTCATCGCTGAGCAAGTATTTTACAAAATCCATTACTTCCCTTTTCTTATCGCTGAACTTGGAAATCATCATATGCCAGCCGCCTATAACTGCTGCCGGATTAGCATTTTTAAAATATGGAATTTGAGCTTTGCTAAGATTTTTTTCTTTTGCCGGATCAACAGGAAATTCTAAAAAATCTTTATCATAACTCTGCCATCCGCGAATAAAGAGCCCGTTATGATCGATGTAATATTTATAACTTGGAATTTCCGTAAAGGTAGTTACAATTGAAGGAGTAAGTTTATGCTTGTTTACCAAATCGACTAAGAGCTGAAGAGCTTTCTGCGATTCCGGAGTATCTAAATTAAATCCATTCTCTAAAAAGTAATTGGGTTTGAGACCCAAAACCAACTCCATATAACTACAGATTAAGCCTTCATAATCGGCTGCCGGAAAAATGTAAAATGGATTTTGTAATTTTAGCTCAGCGCCAATCTTGATAAATTCTTCCCAAGTAATACCATTTTTAATCTTAGCAAGAATCTCTTCACCATTTTTAAGATTCTGTAGCAAATCTTCACGGTAATACATAACACCCTGTACAAAGTCTAATGGAAGCGCAACGAGTTCGCCTTTATAGTAACATGATTTTAATGGAGCTTCTAGGATTCTATTCTTCTCGGCATCAGTTAAATATTGATCCAGAGGTTCGCACCATTTTGCAAAACGCTGAACCCAAATTACATCAACGGCGAACAAATCAATTCCATCTCCGGTGCCACGCAGCGATCTTGCAAGAATTTCTTTTCTTTCATTTGTACTAAAATCAAAATTGGGAAAGTCGATAGGAACAACTTCAATTTTACCTTTCATTTTCTGGTTGTAACGGTCTATCAATATTTTGTGGGCTGCAGTTACACGATCCGCAAAATAAATTTTGACTACACCCTCATCCGAGTGATGTTGCGTAAGGAAAAAGACACTTATATAAGCCGCAATCAAAAACAGAACAAGTGCTATTCCCCATTTAGTATTTCTTGAAATCATATTCTATTCCGTTGATTCCCGGGTTACTTTGCTTTTTAGTTCTTTGTATTTAGAACCGTATCATAATATTCATTTATTGGCGAGAGATTTTTCTTCACCTTAATCTTTGAAAGAATTTGAGAAGCTAACTTTGGAATTGCCTCTCGTTTTTTATCCTCAAGCGCCATTTTTTCAATAGCGCTTTTCATTGAATCAAATGAAGCACCGCTTTTCTCATACTTCTTTACGAAGTAATCCTTCAAATCACTTTCTGACAACACAACTTTACGAACTTCACCTTTTCTAAACTCAGATGCCAAAAGGTTATCCGAATAAATACTTGATTTCACTTTCACAAAATCAGTTTTAGCCAAGTCAAGTTTTTCAGCTTCTTTAGTAATTAGATAATCTCTTAGAGCGTAATCGATAGTTGCTTTTGTGCTCGCATAAATCACTTCATACGGTACATAATTAATGTAGCTCAGCAAATCAGCAATAGTAAAATTAGCACCATTAACTTTAGCAAGTACGCGGTCTTTCTCATCCCAAAGATTTGTTTTGATATTTTTTATTTCACCATCTGTAAGCTGAATATCAGACATCGGGTTAAACTGTGTAGGTTTTCGTTTAAATTTTTCATTCAGCTGATCGTAAACAAAGCGAAAGACTTCCGGATAAATTTCAATCTTAGCGTTCTTTGCCAGTTTATTTATGTACTCCACTGCTTTCTCATCACCAATTTTATATTGCAAAATAGTTTTCGCTTTTCTTCTATGCAGTTCATACTCGCTTCTCGTAATCATTGGTTTCTTTTTATAATCAGTTACTTTGATGATGTGATATCCAAAGCTCGATTTAACGGGTTTAGAAAAGGCACCCGGTTTTAATCTGTAAGCAACCATTGAGAGCTCATGATCAAGCTGGTCCCAGTAAACCCAACCTAAATCTCCGCCACTTCTTGATAGAACTGAATCTTTGAAAATACTTGCCGCCAGCGAATTCCAGTCAGCGCCTTTTTCAAGGAGAGAATAAAGACTATCCGCTTTTTCTTTTGTAGGAACAAACAAGTGACTAATTTTTCTTTCTTCTTGCAAGAATGAATAGGCTTCTTCAATTTCTTTTTCGGAAATGATTATGCTCGATTTGATCTGCTTATCGAAGTGAGCTTCTCTCAAAACCTTTTTTTTGTAGGAACCTATTTTAGAAGTAATTAGCTCATCCTTTTCCATTCCTGATTTCTTAGCTTCGGCAGCGAACAGCTTATTTTGAATCATTTCATCAAGAAAATCTTCCCGTAATTTCTTTGAGTCATAAATCTTTGGTTTCTTGATTAAATCAAGGTAAGCAATCTTAAACTCATCCAATGTTATTCTAAATTTTCCAAACTCGGCAACAACTGGATTTTTAACCTGAGCGATTGCAGTTGAGTAAAGGATAAAATAGATAAAAAATGAAATAAGAAAAGCGAGTCGTTTTAATTTTGTCATAACAAGTCAAAAGTGATTTTCGGAAATATATCTAATTCTTGATTATTCGCGTTACAAGTTTTCTAGTACCTTAAACAGACGTGCCCTTTTTAAAAGGGCACATCAGATCAAGCATATCTAAACAAAGCCATTATTTAATTACTAGCATTCTGCCAACATGTTCGCCAATGCCCGGCGCTTCAATGTGATAAATATAGATTCCGTAAGAAATATCCATATTATCAGATGACATCAAATTCCACGGTTCCGATCCATCGCTCATCATAGAATCATGTTCCAGTGTCCTTACAAGTGAACCGTCAACTGCATAGATTCTGATTGTACATCTTTGCGGTAGATTAATAAACTGAACTAATCTTGGGCCCCTTCCATTTGAATATGGATTCTGCGGTTCCCATAGTGCTGTTGCAGCGTATGGATTCGGCACTACCTTGATTCTTGATAACTGAACTTTTGCAGTCTCTTGGTTTATGCTTTGTCCCTTAACTTTGAATTTGTAAACCGTATTTCCGTTGAATGGGAAATCCGGATAACATTTCAACGTATCACCTTCGCCCAAGAATCTATTATACTTTGCGAAGAATGTACTGTCTTCAAGGGAATTGTTTAACAGTTGATAAGTTACAGCAGTTGTTCCGTCATTCATTTTTTCATAAAGAATGATATTGTCCTTTGCTGAATAGAAACCTTTAGGTACTGCAACTTTCAATGTCTTTGAATTATCGACAAATGCGAATCTTAAGCGTTGTCCCGTTTGCAAATCATATACCTTAAAGTTCACCGGAACTTTTGGAATAGGAACGGAACCGGCACCGGTTTTAATCTTAATTAGAATTTGATCGGAAGTATCTACAATCGAATTGGAGAAAACTACTTTGTATTGTCTTGGATAAGATAACCCGCCAACAAAAGTTGGGTTGCTAAACAAACTGAACAATACATTGTAAGTTTTAGAAGTATCAATATTGCTGCTCCATTGAATACCGTTTCTAATTCCCTTCTGATTCGAATTAATTAATCCCGGAAGTGGATTCTTAACATATATAGACATTCCGTTCAGAACAGTAGTAAATGTAGTTGGATCACCGTCGTTGTCTTCATACATATTTTTTGTTTCGTAGAATCCATCTACAGTTTTTGCATAATCCTTTATCCAAACAGTATCATAAACAGCATTTGTTGTAAGGTTTTTCAAAACCATACCGGTTGTTAAATTTGGTAAAAGTTCGTTCGAATCTTTTCCATCAATCTTGCCATTCAAATCATTATCGCGTTTATCCATAGATTGATCTAAAAACTGAATCTGATATTCTTCGTCTTTATTGAATTTCTCTTTATCAATTAATGTAACACCAACTACACCATTTGTAGTACCTGACCCTTGCAGTGTTGGTTGAAGATCGAACTTAGGTTGTTCGTAACCAAGTGATGGTGCTTGCGGAGTAACAATAACAACGTTTTCTGATAGAACTACGTTGCCCGATAAATCGACGTTAAGATAAATTGTAGTTTCACTTGGTCCAATATTCTTTTCAGCATCACCCTTATCAAAGGCAGTTACAGCATAATAATACTTAACACCATTCTGCACATCGGTATCAACAAAGCTATGTACTAAACCGGATTCGTTTCCAAGATTGAAAAGTACACCGGTTCCAAAATCTTTCGGGAAGAAACCATAAACGCTGTCTATCTTATCATAAATTGCAATTGGCTTCTTGAATCTTTCGTAACCTAAACCATCAGTAATAGAGCCTGCATCGCCAAAAGTGTAATGTGATGATTTATAAACTTTGTAGCCTTCAAAATCATATGTCTTCAAGAATCGGTCAAAGCTGCCCTCAGCGCCTTCGTCCCAATACAAAGTAACTCTCTTATCTCCGGCAACCGCTGTGACTTTTGGTTTAGTAGGAGCCATTGCAAAGTTGTAGTTGCTATCATAAATTTTTTGAACTACATCTTTGTTTCTTAGAATATCTGTTTCATCCCAGCCGTACAGCATTGCTAAGGAGAAGAATTCTTTTTGTTCGGGTCTTAAAGGAAAATATCCGGATGCAAATACGTAATCGTAATCCGCTCTTTCTGTTGTCTTGTTATCAAAGTATCCGGGACGAGAATAATCCCACATCTGATCATCATTGCTGTAAGTTAGAGAAGAATATTTGTAGAACTTAAAACTGGTTAATCCAATCTGATCAGACTCATCAACGTCAACTCTATCTATGTTAGGTTCGCCAGGCAATTCGCTTGTACCCGGAGTTGGTACTCCATCACCCTCACCGCTATCGCCGGTAGCCGGTTTACCATCCAATCCAACATCATCAAATTGAGAATCCCAATCACCGTCATTATCAATTCCATCATCTCTTCTCTCATCAATCAAATAATTTGCAGTTCCGGCTCCGGTGAAATAATCAATAGCCAAATAATCTCTGTTGTTTACATCTGATTTGATATAGAGATAATACTGAACTGAATCCGGTGTCATCGAGCCATCATTCTCGTCGATTAAACCATTCAGGTTGTTATCAATTCCATCACGTTCAATTTCTAGTAGCGGTGCGCCCGGTTTGAATGAATATTTTGTTCCATTTCTAGTAAAGCTTACACCAGATGCGGGCATTGTAGAAAGAGTTCTTGTGTAAAGCTTGCTGTCATAATCGATAAGTACAATTGGTTCATTAACCGTATACATCTTTACAAAGTCCGCTTCTGTAATAATTTTTCCGGTTCCGCCACCGGTCTTTGCAAAATCATTACCATCACCATCATTATCAATTCCATCATAAGGGTTGCCCGGACTTTCGAGGAAAGCAAATCCAACCCAAGGAACCGGAGAATAACCTCCAACGCCTAAGTTATCAAGATCGAAGTTTACTGCTAAACCTTTTTCACGGTAGAATCTTGAACCATCATCATCATAATCGCTTCCACTTTGTGTTAAAGAAGCACCGCTCGAAGCGCCAACATTTGTACCAAATAAAGTTTTATCTAAAGTGAGTTTTCCAAAATTTCTGATATCGTATAACCAGAAAATACAATCTTCAGCATCAGGATTTGACCATTGCAAACCTCTTACCCCAACTCTTAATCCCAAACCAAATCTTATAGGATCTGTTGTTGGCTGAGGCAAACTCAACGCTTTTAATTTTTTATCATATTGCTGATCATCCAAAACAAAGTAGCTTTCTTCATCGGCATTTTTTTGATCTTTACCGAAGTAACCGTTCCAGTGATTTTTCCAACCCGGATCAACTACGTCTGTTGATTTATCCGGCCAGCTTGCCGGCCAAGTATATGCTTGATGGCTCATAGCAACTGCGTGGTTTGGATCTTTTTCTTTTTGTGACATACTATAAAATCCCGGCAGTGGTTCAAATCCTTGAAAGCGTCCTAACTTATCATGCGAGAAAATGTTTGGATCCCAGCCTTCGCAGAAAACAGCCGGAGTTACAACAACCAAAGAATCTGTTCCCGGTTTTTGCAATCTCATTTCGCTCATTACATAAGCAGAAGTGTTACCCATCTGAACTTTGCCGCTTCCGATTGGCCATTCGCCGGTGTATGCTGGGGTCTGATCACCTTTAACGCTGCCAAGTCTTCCATTATTGTGAAAAGTAATTCGCACCAAATTGCCCGCATGGACGTTCTTTGCACGGTTCTTAACATCACCATAAACATTATCTTGCGCAAAGACATTCGATCCATAGACTAGAGCAACGAAGCAGAGTATTAATTTTATCTTCATTAGAATAGCTCCTAATCAATAACTAAAATGAAAAAATAAGTGAGAATTTGTTTTGGTGATCTAGTCTACCATAATCAACATTTGCATAATCAACTTTCAGATTTACATTCATTACATTTAAGTCAACACCAAAACCGAATGTTAAACCACCTTCTCTTTGCTCAAGCAATAGTTGTCTAAATCCGGTGCGGAGAGAAATCATGTTGTACAATTTTACTTCGGTACCAACATTTAGATATTCTTTATTATCGTTTGGATGAACTGCGTCCACAGAAACAATCCAATCATGTTCGGTAGAATTCAAAAAGTCTTTTGCAATGTTTGCAGATACTCCGAAACGGAAAACTATTGGAAGTGGGAATTTATCCGTATCCAGGTAAGCATTTAAATTCTCATTATTTCCGGCGAATGATGAATTGATATCGTGCTGAACCAACATGTCGCGTCCGTCAATCTGCATGTCGCTTCCAAAATTGCTGATTGACATACCAAGACGAACGTTATTAAAGAATGTTCTGTATAGTACGCCAATATCAAATGCAAAAGTTGAAGCGGTAGAATGCCATATAGTTTCGCTAACAAGTTTAACGTTACCGCCTAAAGAGAAACGATCTGTTAGTGCGCGTGAGTAGCTTAAGCCAATTACAATCGATCCGGCAGAAACTTTTTCTCCGGTTCCATTTGGAGATGCAATTGTTGTACGCTCAATATCGGGCATTCCTAAATGGCCTATGAATGCACCAATTGTTCCAATGTTTTCAATCGGAATAGCAAAAGCACCGTAATCAAAATATAAATCAGCTATATAATCATAATGGTTCACTATCAATTGCATCTTGCTCATTTCAGCAGTCCCAGCCGGATTCCAGTACATGCCGGTTATGTCTTCCGCTAGAGTTGTATAAGCATCGCCCATACCAAGAGCTCTGCCGCCAACACCAATTTTTAGAAACGGTGCGGCGGTAGATCCAACTCTTGCAATAGATTGCGCATTGTTTAGAGTTGTAAAAAGCGTTGTACTGATAACTGCCATCAACATAATCAGCTTTAGCATCTTAGAGCTTATTACAACTTTTTTCAAAATTTCTTTATCTCTCATTTCAGTACCTCTCTATTTATAACTCAAACGTAACCCAAGGCTGATGTAGCGAGCGTTGCTGTACATTCCGGGTCTGTAGTAGTATTCCTGGGAATTAGTAACTTCAACCAATCTATCTCTATTCAAATATTCATCCATCGTAAAGTTTGGCAAGCCAGAGTCCGAGAATACACTAACTGCGTTTCGTGTATCGAACAAGTTTGTAATATCTAATAGCGCGCTAAAAGCAAAGTCGCCAACTCTAAATGATTTCGATAAACGTAAATCAAAATTAATTGTAGTTGGTCTTCTCTCGATATTTTCTCTGTAACCTTTATAAGCATTTCCTCCGGTAGATTCACCTCTTGAGATTGAAGGAGTGTAAGGGAATCCGCTGTGAAGTGTACCAACCAATGTTCCGGTCCATCCATCATTGTTATAAGAGAAAACAGTATTTAATGCGTGAGTCTGATCCCAATTCAATGTTATTAGTTGAACTCTAGGTGCGCGGCCAGCGGTTAAATCATTGTAAGCATCTGTAGCGTTTGAAGAAGTACCATTTGCATTCATATAAGTATAATCTAAGTTCACGCTGAAAGCACCCAACTTATATCCTGCTGATAGTGTAATACCTTTTGCAACAGCGTTGTCTTTGTTTTCATAAGTATAATATGTAACACCGCGGTATGTATCTATTGGAGTTCCGGTTCCTATCCAGTCTCTAATGTCTCTGTAAAATCCGGTAACATGTAAATAGAGATTATCGGAAAGCTGCTGCTGCAAACCGATTTCGTACATAACAGTTCTTTCAGCATTCAAATCCGAATTACCAACCAAATTTGTAGCACCCGCGCCGGTTATCCAAAAGTTTGGATTATCATATAAGTATCTGAATTCCGGATTCTGGAAAAAGTGTCCGTATGAAAAGTGAATAACACCTTCTGCAGTAATCGGGAATGAAATACCAATGCGAGGACTGAACTGAGATTTTGCGCTAGGCTTCTTGTACCAAAATGCATTTCTCTCTTCGATGGAATATTCAACCAGTTGTTCTGAGGGTAAATTTGGATCGTAATTTTTGTAAATGTTTGCCATCTTGAATGGTGCGTAAATCTGAGGATCTTTTATATCAGCCAAAATTCTTCCGTCGGAATCAAAGTAATCGAAACGAAGACCAACATTTATAATCAATTCTTCAAATTCTATTTTGTCTTGAATGAAAGCAGCAAATTCTTTCGGCTTTGCTGTATAGTAAGTATGGTAAGGAGTGTAAGTTTCCGGCACGATTGGTCTGTATGTACCGTCATCGAACTGAAGATTATAATAATCTTGCATCAAGTCATGAATTCTTGCTGTGAATCCTAACTTAACCATGTTTACTTTATTAATCTGACTTGTCAAATCTGCATTAACAGATACATACTTGCTAAATGCATTCGATCTGCCAACATCATTTCCCCAGTAGCCAAAATCGCTAGGATTATTTTTTACCTGAACATCATCATCCGGTCCCGGCTTAAACATATACTCTTGAAAATCTCCGGTGTTAGTAGGCATATATCTGTAATCATAAGGATCTTCGTACGCATAGCTTTTGTTTGTGTTGTTATAATAACTTGCCTTAACATCTAGAAATGTTGAATTGCTGAAAATGTAACTCAAAGATAAAATGTGTGTTGATCTATCAGTAAACCAAAATCTTCCTCCATCCGGCTGATACTTGCCGTAAGCGCTGTAGCTTAAATCGTTATTGTAATACAACCCGTAGCTAACATTAAACGAAGCGGAGTTATAAAAAAGTTTAGCCTGTGTTGAATAACCTCTGTACCAGCCAAGATTCATCATAGCATTATCCGGCATATCGAAGGAATGTGTGCTATCACTAACCGGGCTCCAAATTCCCCAAGGCATATAATATCTAACTCCCATTTCGCCACCGGGGCTGTAATTATATCTACCGGCAACAAAGTAAGAAAGAGAATTACCGGTAAAAGGAATTGGCCCGGAAAGATTCACTTGAATATCCTGTCTCTTCAATGGATTGTAAGAATTCATGTAAGATTTTTTTGTAAGCCAAGGTTTTTCATCCAACATCTGTCTAAAATTTGTTCCTTCACTTAAGTAAGGAGAAAAATCGAACGGTAGTCTGTTGGATTTTGACGCTAAAGATGTTGCAACTGCGGCAGCCCATTCCGCATTATCCATTACAGAAAATAGTTCATCATCAAAGCTGAGATTATCGCCAAAGAAACCGGTTACATTTGCTGTAAAATGTTCGGTTCCCTTTTTAGTTACAATGTTAACCACACCGGAAAGTGCTTGTCCATATTCAGCGTTGAATGTACCGGTAATAGCTTTCAACTCTTCGATCGATTGATCATCGATACTAATACCGGAACTTCTGTTTATAGGATTTACAACCTGAACACCATCAACCATATAAGTAATTTCGGATGAGCGACCGCCGCGGATATGCAAAGCGCCGCTTGCATCTCTTGTAATACCGGCTTGCAGACTTAGAATGCTTGCCACATCTCTTACCGGAAGATCTTGAATTTGATCGGACTGCATGCTTCGTTCGGATGAAGTTAAATCCTTTTGGATAACTCTCTTTGCCGAAACAGTAACTTCTTGGCCAAGTTGAACTGAGGAAGGCCTCAACTCAAAATTTATTTTTGTTGTTAAATCAACTTGAACGCGAATTTGTTCGACAACTTGCGATGTGTAGCCAATGTAAGATGCTTTTAGTCTGTAAACACCCGGCGGAATATTGATTATGTAAAACTCACCGTCTATGTCGGTAGCAGCGCCCAATGTAGTGCCTTCAAGCATCACTGTTACGCCAACCAATGGTTCCTTTGTTTCAGCATCTATTACTTTTCCGGAAATCTTTCCAGTAGTTCCGGCAAAGATCGATACTGAATATGCTAATAGCATGATGAGTAATATCCGAAAACTTGCTAAAATTTTCTTATCCATTATGTGGTCCTTATTCATTCTAAATCTTTTTTTGATATCAGGGTTGGTCTGCATTTCATGTTCGTTTTTTGATATTGAAACTGTTTGAGCAGGAAATCACGATCAGTTTGTGTTATTAATAAGCATAAAAAAAGGATGGCAAGTTTTGCTTGCCATCCTTAAGAACATAATTACTTCATCAACATCATTTTCTTTGTCTGGACAAAATCGCCAGCAATAATTCTATAAACATAAACACCGCTTGCATATCTGGAAGCATCGAAACGAATTTGATAGAAGCCAGCATTTTGTTTGCTGTTTACTAATGTTGCAACTTCGCGACCAAGAATATCATAGATCTTCAATGTTACTTGAGATTCTTTCGGAAGATCATACTTAATGGTAGTTGTTGGATTGAATGGATTTGGATAATTGTTTGACAATGCAAACTCTGTTGGTAATAATTCATCTTCAATACCTACTGTAGGAGCGCCAACTACTTCCATGTAACCCCAATCATCCGGGCGTTTCCAGCCTTCATCTGTTTTACCGGTACCATCGTTTGGTTTTCCACCAACTTGAACGATTAACGATCTTTGAGTATCGCCAATATTCGGATCCCAATCGTTACCATCAATTCTAATAGGCATCCACATTCCGTTATTGAGTAAGAACTTTCCGTTTGCAGCTAATTTATTCAAATCGATCTTAGCTTCAATAACATAACCATCGCCGGTAAATTTCTGGAATACAGTTGATTCAACACCATCAGTTGTACTTGCAGCTCCGCCATCTCTAGTTGTTTGACCAAGAGCATTGAACCCTATTCTATAATCGCCATTCTTTGAATCAAGATTCTTAGCATGATAAGCTTTTAGAATCTTTGCATCGTAGAATCCCATATAGAATTCAAGAGCGTCGCCTTCCCAGGCTTGTTGAGTAGCAGCTTGTCTTAAATCGTCGTCATCAACAACAGCAGAGATATAAAGGAACTTATCATCAATAACCAAAGTAGTTTTGAAATTCATATCTGTTGATAAAATATCCCACTTCTTACCATTGTTAAAATCCGGGCCGCTTGCATAAGAACCGGCTTCCGGTTTAAGTTCATTTACACGGTATTTATCGAACTCTGCATCAAGACCATCCAGAACAAATTTTGAAGCGAAGTCTTTTACATATTGAATCTTGTAAGTCTTAGTTGTCTTAACACTAATTGGACCAACCTTAGATTCGGAAGCTAATGCAGTTTCGTTTGTACCATCGAAAGATGTAAGAGCATAGTAAACATCTTTAGTTGCGCCATCAGAAGAGTAGGGACGTGTAATATAAGTTTGCATTCCGTGAGGAATATCTGCAACTATTTTTTGAACACCCGCAGCCTTTAGATCTGTAATAGGGCTAAGGCTTTGATACAAGTTATAAGTTTCAGTTCCAAGTGTATTATCAATCCAATCAATCTGTACGTAATCATATGCACTGCCTGAAGGTAAAGTGAATGTTACAGCTTTACCAGTTGCTTTTGGTGCTACAACTGTTCCCTTTGGTTCAGGAATACCGACAACTGTTAAATTATCGAATAAGAAATCGCCTTTGAACGTACCAGCGTTTGGATAGTAAATTTGAATACCAACTGTTACATTCTTTGTAGGATCGGCAATAGCTTTATCCGCTATTAATTTTGAAATGTCTTGGCTAATTGTTTGCCATTTTCCTTTTACAATCTCTCCAGCAGCTTTAACAGTATCAACCACTTTCCAAGCATACTCATTCCAACCGCCTTCCGGTCCATTAACAATTAAACCAACTTGACCAGTACCATCAACTTTAATGTCTGCCGGCACAAATACAT
>CAZEDR010000023.1:15438-19564 GCA_964510975.1 uncultured Melioribacter sp.
CAGCCGGATCTTTTGATGAAATTGCAACGTTTCCTTTTGAGATAGCAAGTTTAAAATCACCAGCAGCCGTAGCTTTGCTAAAATCACTGGAGAGTTTTAATACACCTTTATTATCAACAGTAGCTTGAGCTAATGCAACGAAAGGAGGAGTTGACCACCATTTGCCAAATCCTTGAGTACCGGCAGCAGAAGCCTCAAAATTACTTACAACCCATTTTGAGCCAACGGCTAAACCATTAGCTTGAACGTTATCAACATAAATTTTGCCTTTCCATGTTGTACCGGCTTTAGCTCCGCCTATTTCAATACCAATTGCTTCAAGAGGACCTTTTGTTTTATCGAAGTTAGCAGAAGTAACGCCTTTAGCATCTAAGTCGAAATTCAATGGGAACCATTTTCCTTTAGGAATATCTTTTGCCCAATAAATCACATCTTGCCAATCCCAATTTACCGGAGCTTGAGCAAAGACTTTGAATGCTAGAGAATCTGGAGTACCTGCAGTCAAATAAACATAGTAAGTAAGCATTCTAGCTGTTGTACCATCAACTTTATTTTTAGCAATTGCAGCTTGTTTGTTACCGGCAAGTGTTAAATCCATTTCAACTGCCAAAACACCGGCAGTTTTTGCACTTGGATCTGCTACTTTAGCAATAGAAACAAAACTATCGCCCCAGCCTTTTCCAAATCCGTTAGTTGTTGATTCAAAATCTCCAACAACAACAGGCTGAACACCAACCAAGCTTACGTTATCCACATATACAGTACCTTTCCATGCAGTAGTAACACCCGAACCGAATATTTCAATACCAACTGCTTCTAAAGCGCCTTTTGTTTTATCAAAATTAGCAGAAGTAGCACCTTTTGCATCTAAATCAAAATTGAGTGGATACCATTTTTCTTTAGGAATGTTTTTTGCGTAGTAGATTACATCTTGCCAATCCCAATTTACCGGTGCTTGAGCAAAAACCTTGAAACCTAATTCAGCAGGAGTATCTTTTTTAAGATAAACCCAATAAGTCATAACATGAGCTGTTGTTGCATCTACTTTGTTCTTTGCAAGTGCTGCTTGTTTGTTGCCAGCAAGTGAAAGATCCATTTCAACACCTAAAACTCCAGCGGTTTTTCCACTTGGATCAGCAACTTTGCCAATAGAAACAAAGCTCTCACCCCAGCCTTTTCCAAATCCATTAGTTGTTGACTCAAAATCTGCTATAACCTGAGCAAACGCCCAACCAGACATGAGTAGTACACCAACAACTGTTAGTAATGCTTTTTTCATCTGACCTCCTAGAAGGATTTTTTATGGTTTTTTGTATTCATTGTATATGAACTGTTTTCCTATGCTAAAAACTTTTGTGCCCAAGGAATGTCCTATCTCTTGAATACTTTGAGTGATGTTAGGCTTGCATATATAGTGCCAATTCTATTGCCCCACTTTAATTGTTTAATAACTTTTATTCATACATTTTTTTCAATGAGACGCAGCCTCTCTTTATCATTATAATAAATTTTATTAATACGATAAATGAAACCGGTCTTAAGGAATTCCAACTATACGAGGATTTTTTAAAACAAGCGTTTCAATTTTGAAACGCTTGTCAATCAAAAATTATTTCCAATTATCTGTTCTGAACGAAGATGCCGGCAAGCCAGCTTCGTTGAATAATGTACCTTCATCAATATCGCTCCAGCAATATCTTACTGCTTTAGGCTCTTTAACTTCAGGAGAAGTAACTATTAATTTATTATCAACAATAGTTATCAAAGCATCTTTGAAAACTTTATCATCACCAGCAATTTGAAAATTGTTCTTTCCATCGCGAAGTTTTATTTCAAGACCTTTTGCATATTCAAAAGTTAAAATCATTTTATCTTTTTGGATTTTAGCCGATTTATAACTTGGACCGGAGTAAACTAATTTCTTGTTGTAATCTTTATTCAATGCCCAAAGCGCAAGCCTTTCCCCAACATCTTTTTTATTACCGGGATGAATATTCTCAACGTTTCCAATATCAAGAGTAACTGCCATACCCGATTTTGGAACTGATAAACTTTGGAACTGTGCTTCGCGAAGAAGCTGAGAGTTTGTCCCCACATCATATCTGTAAGGGGAAATTTGTGCATAGTAAAATGAGAGTTGATTATTAAAATCATGTCTCCAATTCTTAATCATCATCGGGAAAACTGTTTTGTAAAGTTCCGGCTCTCCGGTGTTGGATTCACCCTGATACCAAATTGCGCCGCGAAGACCGTAAGGAATCAGCGGAGAGATCATTGCGTTGTAGAGTGTTGTAGGCATATAAGCAGAAATCTCAATCGAAAGTTTTGGTCTGTTCATATAAGCCAAAGTAGCTGAATCAAAAACATAAAACTTACCGTTTCGATATTCTGCAACCGGCAGATATTTCCATGCGCCGGCTATTGATATACTTTCGGCAGTAGCTTTCAGATGCAAACGAAATTTTTCCGTTGTTCCATTAAATCCGCCGCCCCCTTGGTTATCAAGTACACGAATAGCTACAGTAAGCTTTTTATCTTTTACTAATTCGGCTGGAACAACATGAACTCGCTCTACTTGCCAAAAACCATCTTTTTCAAATCCGCCTACCTTTACGCCATTAACATATGTTGCATCCATGTCGTCAATTGGCCCTAGCTCAAGAACCAAATCATTGTTGAGCCAAGTTTCCGGAATTTCAATCACTTTTCTGTACCAGATCACACCATCAAAATTTGATAACCCAATTCCATCGAAATTGCTAGGCAAGTTTATTTCGAGCCATTTAGTATCATCGTAAATAACAGCAGAACATTCTTGGTCTTTCAAATCTACATCACGCCATTTGTTTTCGTCTGCATTTTGACTTAGATCAATTTGCGGAAGTCCGGCCAACCACGAAGAAAGTTTTTCATACTCTCCCTTAGCGCTTGCGTATTTGTCAATCATTTCTTTGTATTTAGGAATGGTAGAAAGATTTTTAGCGTCAGTCCAAGCTTCAACCGGAGTTCCGCCCCAGCTTGAATGAATTAATCCAATTGGAATGTTTAGTTCTTGCATCAATTTTTTGCCGAAGAAAAACGCAGTAGCACTGAATGCAGCCGCGTTTTCCGGTGTGCATTCACTCCATATTCCAGTGCAGTCTTTTTCCGGAATTGTAGAAGTTGAACGCGTTACTGTAAACAATCTTAAGTTAGGATAATTGGCAGCCGGAATTTCTTTTGAAGCACCATAAATTGTATCTCTCGGCGGCCAGCCGGCAAGAGGCATTTCCATATTAGATTGACCGGAACAAAGCCACACTTCACCAATCAAAACATTTTTGTAGGATACGGTTTCTGCACCTGATGTAACTTTCACATCAAACGGACCGCCGGCTTTTGGCGTTTTTACTTTCACAAGCCAAGTACCATCATTCTTTGATTTGGTAGAAACATTTTTTCCCCAGCTTGCCGAGATATTAATTTTCTGATTCGGTTCGGCAGTTCCCCAAAAAGCCGCATCGGTTTTCTGTTGAAGTACCATATTGTCGGAGAATATTGCAGGCAGTTTCAGTTTAGTCATTTCAGTCTGAGCATAAAGAAAAGAAAAACAGAATAGCGAGAAGACAATTACTTTTTTCATTCTTATTCCTTTTTATTTCGAGTAACTTATTTCAGTTCTGCTAAGCTGAGCATCGCCCAGCAAAACAATTTTAACAAACTTAGCAATTTCGTTATCAATTTTTGCTGTATATCTTGCAGCCGGATAAAAACCATATTCATTTTTATCAAATTCGAAAACTTGTTTTTCCAGATTCAGTTCAGAATAATTCATTCCATCTTCTGAAATAAATACTTTTACATCGCTCTCTTTAGCTGCCAAAAAACCTTCTACTTTAATTTCGTTACTTCCATTCGGTAGAATGTAGCTGATGAAGCTTTCATTCATTCCGGTTAATCGGCTTCTATCTTCTTTTGCTTTTCTGATGTTTTCCATAGTCAGCAATTGAAGTTCGCCACTCTTTTCAGTAACTCTATCAAGATTTTCATATTCATCAACCATTTTTTTTGCAACTACAGTAATAGGTCCTACAATATTTGAGAAATCAGAAATTCCGGCTTCATTCTTTGCTCTCAAGCGATAAAA
>CAZEDR010000024.1:0-19247 GCA_964510975.1 uncultured Melioribacter sp.
TGATGTTAATATTTAAGCTGCCGTGTGTAATTGTAACCGGCTGAATTTTTACACTCTGTCCTGAAACAATAGTACCGGTTCTTTCATTTAGAACTACACGAGCAATATCATCTACCACTACTGTTAAGTTTTCCAACTCAGAGTAAAAGCTGATTAAATTGTTTTGCCTGTCTTGTGGAATTGTAACTTTCACTTCAGCGCCATCTTGAGCTTTTGCTGCATCGGCACCAAATTTTGTGTTGAGCGCATTGGCAATATTTTGAGCTGTTGTAAAATCCGGTTCTTTCAAGAACACAGAGACTTCACCGGTTTCAAAATTGCTTATTGTAATCGCTTCTTTCAACGATCCGCCGCGCGGCACTCTTCCGGCAAGTGTATGGTTCTTAGAAACTCTGCTTCCGCTTGATGTACTAATATCGTATCCGCCTACTGAAACTGAACCTTGTGCAAAACCATAAACTTGTCCGCTAATTCCGGAAAGTGGAGTCATTAATAAAGTACCACCTTGTAAACTAGTTGCATCGCCCAGCGATGACACAACAACATCAAACTCAGCACCCGCTTTTAAGCTACCGTTAAGTGTTGCAGTTACAATTACTGCGGCTACGTTTTTAGTTTTTAAATCTATTTGCGGAACAGTAATACCAAAACGTTTTAGCATACTTGTTACAGATTGAATTGTAAAAGACGAACGATAGCTGTCTCCTGTTCCGGCTAAACCAACCGTTAAACCATAGCCAATAATCTGTTCTGTAGTTTTACCATTTATGTAAGCAACATCCTTAATACGTTGGGCCAATGTCAAATTGGCCAGCATAATAAAAAGTGTTAAGTATGTAAAAATTCTTTTTTTCATTTTATCACCTAAAAAAGCCAGTGGAACAATTTTGTTATCCAACCTGGTTTCTGTGAATTTTGAATCATTCCGCTTCCTTCAAAAGATATTTCAGCTTCGGAAATGTTGTGCGAATACACCGAGTTGTCTGCATTAATATCGGATTGACGAATAACGCCTTTTATATTTACTATTTGTTCTTCACCATTAATTACAATTTTTTTGCTGCCGCGAATAATCATATTCCCGTTTGCTAAAACAGAATCAACAACAGCGCTAATTTTTGTTCTTATGCTGCCGGTTGTTTGTGTAGAGCCGCTTCCTTGAAAGTCGTTTTTTGTACCAAGGCTTACATCGGCATTGGGAATACTTGTTGTACCAACAGCACCAGAAGCGGAGAACCCGATATCGCTTGATCTTCCGGCAGAGGTTTCTGAATTATTTGAAGCTTGAGTTGACTCAATAACTACTATTGTAACAGCGTCGCCAAGCTGAGCGGCTTTGTTATCGGAAAACAGCGAGAACTGAGAGTTGCGCCTCATGTTCTGTCCAAACAATACAGAAGAGAGACAAACTATAGCGATCAATAAACTTGTTCGTTTCATTTTATTCTACCAACATTAAGTTGTATTTATCAATTACTTTTGCTTTGAAAATTTTACTATTTGCTTGAACACTTATAACATCACCGGCATTTGCATCTTGTCTGGTTACTGCATCTATTGAAACATCAACACCATTTTTCCCGGCGTGAACAATTACTTTATCACCTTTATAAATGATAGGGATTAATTGGACAAGCTCGTGCGTTAAAACGACCCCTTCTTTTATCAACACTCTACTTCTTAACGATGTCAATTCCGCTTCATTAACTAATGCAGAAGTGAATGACGATACGTCTTGTAATTTTGAATCAAACCAAGAGAGAGAGAGAGATTCGTTTGGATTTATTTTTTGTGCTGAAACAAAAACAGTCTTATACAATTTCAGTTTTACTGTTAACAATGATGTGCTGGCATGGTTTTTTGCATCATAAACTTTAACGGGCACATAAGCATAATTTTTAACCAGTCTGAAGGATTTATCATTATTAATTTCGATTTTCTTGTAGCCGCTCAGAGTAGGTACAACCTGATACTCAAATTTTTCATATGAGCTTAACTTGCTCTGCAAATAGGATTTCAATTCATCTTCAAACGGTTTAGCTTGAAGTGAACCGAATGCAAGTAATATGAAAAAAAGAATCTTCACTTTAGATTATCCTCTCTTCAGGTTATTTGCCATAGTCATCATTTCTTCAACAGTCTTAACTGTTTTCGAATTGATTTCGTAAGCTCGTTGTGCAGCAATCATAGAGATCATTTCTTCTACTATGTCAACATTAGAAGCTTCAAGATATCCTTGATGAATTTCACCAAAACCTCGATCTCCTCCGGTTCCTAAAATTGGCTGGCCGGATGCTTGAGTTTCTCCGTACAAATTGTCACCCAATGCAGTTAATCCGCCATTATTCATGAAGCGAGCTAACTCAATACTACCAAGCGAAACAGAAGTTCCTCCAGCCTCTATGGCTGAAACAGTTCCATCTTTATTTACAGTTATCGATTGAACATCGCTGTTAAGTGTAAAGCCGGGCTCTAAAACATTTCCGCCGCTGGTAACAATTTTTCCATCTGCATTAATTTTGAAAGAGCCGTCTCTTGTATAAGCGAATGATCCGTCTGCTCTTCTAACCTGGAAAAATCCTTCGCCTTGAATTGCCATATCGAATTGGTTGTTTGTTGCGGTTATATCTCCCTGTGCAAATAGTTTGGTTGATGCTGAAGGTTTAACACCGTTACCAATCTGAATTTTGGAAGTATTTGTTTCTTCAACTCCCGGAGTTGAAGAAGTAAGTGGATTGATATGTACTTCTTGATACATAAGATCCTGGAAATCGGCTTTATTCTTTTTGAAACCTGTTGTGTTAATATTTGCAATATTGTTCGATACAACTTCTATATTAATCTGCTGAGCGTACATTCCGCTTGCTGCTGTTCTTAATGCTCTGGTTGACATTTTATTCTCCTAATTCTTTCTTAAACTTTTCCAATCTCATTTGCATGACCGAGAGAAGAATCGAGCGCGGCAATAACTTTTTGAGCGGTTTCATATTCTTTATTAATTGAGATCATTGATTCCATTTCCAAAATTGGGTTACTGTTGCTTTCTTCCAGAAAACCTTGAGAGATTTGATAACTTCCTTCTTCGGCAGCACGTGATTCCTGCTCTCCCATTAAAAAGTTAGAGCCGCCGCCGCGCATCAAATTTTCATCATCTTCAACCTTAATGACCAACAATGTATCAACCGTGTGCTCACCAATTTTAATTTCTCCACCTTTATTAATAGAGATTACGGAATCTTTGGCAAGCAGAGATTCTTCAATTGAGATTTCACCATTTTGACCAATTACTTTTAAGCCGTTTGCGTTAACTAAAAATCCTTCATCGTTCAGTTTGAATCTACCATCGCGGGTTAATTCTTTTTGTCCATCCTCACCTTTAACTACAAAGAATCCATCACCGGAGATTGCTAAATCAAGAGGATTTGATGTTTGAAGTATATCGCCTTGAAGCTGACTTGTAACTTTGCGGATTGATACTTCGCCATAAGAATTCAAAATTTCAGTAAACGGAACTTCCCGTTTGTATCCGGTAGTGCCAAGGTTTGCAAGGTTATTCGCAATAACATCTATGTTCTTGATTCTATGTTCTAAACTTCTTCCGGCAGTGTAAATTCCTTTTATCATATCATCCTCACATTTTTCCAACTTCGTAAAGTTTTAATCGTGCAGCTAAAAGCAATTCGCCTTTGGAAAGATTAAGCTGTCTTGCTCTTTTGCCAATCTGTCCGTCCGATTGCTTAAACAGTTCTAAATTTTCTTTTAATACTCTTCTCGTTTTGGCAAGTTTTGGATTCTCTTTAGAGCCGCCAACTCTTTCTTCGCGCATTAGCCCAATCTTCTTTTTTAAAGCTTTCGTTGATGTACGTGTAAATGAAAGTATAAATCTGCGTATGAAAACAAAGCCAAGTATTATAACAGAAATAAGCGCGAATGTTTTGTATTGCCACGGCTGGGTCATTATGAAATCAAAGAAAGGATTGGCATTTGCTTGTGCTGATTTTCCTTTTTCAATCTTAATCGGTTTCTCCACTACATTGGTTACAACAACAATCGGTTTTGGATTTAACTTTTCTTGAAGTTGTTTTTCTATTGCAGCAGCCATTTGTTTATCAACAAGCGCGTGCAAATCAATAGAATCTTTGGAGGCAAATGCGGTAGTATCAGCCTTTTGAGCAAAGCCTATTGTAGAAATCAAAACGATTATTGCTAATGTCTTTTTCATACGGCTAATTTTCTTTTTAGTGGAAATAATAAATGAATTATTGTTCCCTTTAATGGTAATGAGTTAAACTCTGTTGTTCCTTCATTTTTTTTCATCAATTCATTTATCAGCTTAACAGTTACATTAATCTTTGAATCGTTATCTGCCACGCCTTCTATCTGTTCGGTTGTAAAAACGGACAGAACTATTCTTTCCTTTATATATTTGGTCTGAATGATGAATGCCCCGCCTTTTTGAGATGAAGCTTTCAACAAAGAGAATACACTTGTGAGTATCTGTTTAATTTCGTTTGGATTTGAAAGTATAGGAGGAATGTTCTCCTCAAGATCTAGTTCGCAATCAATGCCAAGATTTTGCAGAGTAGCATTAATTACATTTCTAAATTCTTTTACAATCTTATTTAAATTGCATGACTGAGAAGATTGTGCTTTAGGTTTATTTAATCCGGCAAACTTTGTTAATCTGTTTGTAAGTTCGCTAACCTTACTTACTTGTTTTTTTATGCTGTCGGTTATTTCTTTATCAACTTTAGGATAGTCGTTTTCAATCATTTCAGAAAGCGATAGAATAACTTGCAATGGTTCACCTAATTCTTCCATTAAACCTTCTGCCAGATTACCTATTGCGTTTACATCAAAATCGTTCTGAACTTTTGATTGATATACTTGTAATTCCTGATATAGTTTATTTATTGAATGTTTTTGGCGAAGCGAAATAATCATTGGAACAATTATTCCAAGAACGATTTGTATAGAGTTGTTTTCCAGCGAATTGTCGGAAACTTTTGATGCTGATGTATATAAAGAAAGAACGCCGTAACCGGATTTCGAATCGTAGATTGGAAAGAGCATCTGGTTGAGCTTTGAACCATTAATAGTATAGGCGTTTAAATCCGGAATGATAGTCGGCTTTCTTGATTCAAAAATCCATTCGAGAATTCCATCTTTTAACGCTTTATTAACAGAGTTAATGTGAGCCGGGTTAGCGTTTTTATTTAACGGAACCAAATTTCTGTTTGAATCTGTGAACAGGAATATTTCAACTTCCTTGGATTGCAAAATTCTCTTTACAAACTCTTGAGTTAATAAATGAATTTCGGCTAGTCCTTGAATGTGCTGAACCTTTTTCTGAAATGCCGATAAACTTTGAACAAAGAACGAATACTTCTCCATTTGATTTAAATTATTCCTGTGGCCCTCAAAGCTGAGCAACTTTAAATCACCTTTCGCTTCAGAATTCTTAGTGAAATACTGAAGCGACTTGTGAAAAGATTCGTACCGTTCGGTTCTTTCTTTAATTAATCTCATATCAAGTACTTTAATGATTCCACTTGTGCTTGTAACGGTTCTCTATAGCCTTCAATAAAGTGAGCAAGCTCTGTTAAGTCTTTTACATGCAGAGTTGAGAACACATGATGTTCTAATTCAAGGTTTGTATCCATTCTTAACTCGCCCATTTTCAACATCTGAGTCATATAGTCTGCGAGATGTACAATAGAAGCGAGCGTTGGTGCTTGCTGAGATAAGGATGGCTGATGATGGAATTTCACTATGTCTGTAATTAATTCTGGAATGTTCCAATATTTCAGAAGTGATTCGCCGATTTCGCCATGTGTTAAACCAAGAACTTGCATTTCTGCGTCGTTGAATGAAACACCTTGTGCAACTTGATCGTGTATAGTAACAAAATCGGAATGCATGAATCTATGAACTACGGAAATACCAAGATCATGAAGCAGACCGGCAATGAAAGCTTCGCCATGTTTTTCAAGTCCCAAATCCATAGCCAGTTTCTTAGAAATTGTTGCTGTCAAGTAAGAATGCATCCAGAAAACTTTTTGATCCAAATATTGATCGCTCTTGTTCTTCATAGATTCCATTAATGAAAGAGCTGAAACAATATTTCTTATTTCATCGTAACCAAGGATCATGATAGCAAATTCAATTGAAGAGACGCGTTTCGTTAATCCGTAAAACGGTGAGTTTGCGATAGTTAATATCTTTAGAACAACACTTTGGTCCTTAGAAATTGCTTTAGACAGTGTGTGCGGACTAGTATTAAAATCATTTAATAATTGAAGCACTTCTTGCAAGATTTTTGGAAGCGGTGCAAGCGTGTTCACCTTCTTCAATATTAATTCTGTTCTTTCCCGCCTCTGGTTCAAATCTGTTAATACTGTTCCCATAATTTCTCACATTATTTTATTGTTTTCTGTTAATGATTCTAAATGACTTTTGAACAACGGTTCATACGTCTGCATGAATGTGTCTAAGTATTCTTTATTGCCAAAACCAAGTATGTCTATTACGTTTTCATCAAAAGCAAAATTGTCATCCCAATTAAAAGCTCCTACATTCATTTGTTGCGTCATGTAATCTGCCAAATGAACCAAAGAAGCAAGTACTTTTCCGCTTTCTGCCAACGATGGCTGATGATGAAAAAGTACGGATTCTATTATGTAAGGAGGAAAATTCCATTTTTCCAAAAGGAATTCTGCAATATCTTGATGGGTAAAGCCGAGCACTTCTAATTCTGCATTGAAATGGCCCAACTGTTGTTCTTCAACTAAAGCAACAATTTTTTCAAAATCTTTAGGCATATAACGCTGCAAAACAACTAATCCCAGATCATGTAATAATCCGGCTGTAAAAACTTCGCCCGACTTTGGATAGCGTAAATCATCGGCAATTCTTTTAGCTGCGGTTGCGGTTAACAGCGAGTGCATCCAGTAAGCGTGGTGATCCCAATTTGATGTACTTCTACTTTTAAATGCTTCAACAAGTGAAAGAGCGACAAGAATGTTTCTCATATGTTCAAAGCCGATTATCACAACAGCAAATTCAATTGTAGAAACTCTTCTTGGCAAACCATACAAAGGTGAGTTTGCAACAGCAAGAATTTTAGTAACAATCGCTTGATCTCTCGAAATTACTTTGCAGAGATCGGCTGCACTTGTTCTATCGCTGTCCAGCAATATTGATACTTCAGTTATTATTTGAGGAACCGATGGCAATGTTCCAATATTTGAGAGGTGTTTTTTGATTCTCTCTTTAGCTTCAGTGTTCTTAATATCAAGCATTATATTCGGCCAATCTTAGTTTTAAGGAATTAAGAATTCTAGAATGAATCTGTGAAACTCTGGAAACAGTGATGCTTAAAACCTGGGCAATTTCTTTGTAGTTAAGATCTTCGTAGTAATACAAGCTAAGAATTGTTCTTTCGCGTTCGTTTAATTCCTTTATCATATCCAGCAATCTTTGTTTTAAATCTTTTTTCTCTAAAATGAAGTCCGGCTTTTCAGCATCGCTCGGAAGCATTTCATAAAGCTGCATACCGTCGTCTTCACCAACAGATTGATTAACAGATAAAGTAGAGGTGGGAAACATTGTAGTTGCGTCTGGTTCAAGTACATGTTCAAATTTATCGCTGTACTTTCTCAGCTCGTCATAAATTTTTCCGCGAATGCGTTGTATAGCATATGTTTCGAACTTTGTACCATAGTCCGGATCAAATCTATCAATTGCTTCGCTCAACCCCTCAATTCCAAATTGGAAATAATCGCGCCGATCCAGCAATGCACTCTGGATCAAATTGGTTCTGTGTATAACGTAATGAACTAAGTTCACATATGTTAACACAATCTGTTTCTTCAATTCAGAAGTAGGTTTTTCCTTATACGAGGCCCAAAGTATTGCATTACTCATGATCTTTATTTCCTGCTAAATTATCTGATAGGTCTCCTAATTTGCTGAGTGAGTTGTTATTGATCGCTTTTATTAATCCAATAACAATTAAGCTCAACATTGTTGTAACTAGGATGAAAATTGCGAAGGAATTCAGCAATACTTTTTCTATTGCCAGCCCACGTTGTGTGAAAAAGATAATCGAGAAGAAGAATACCAAAAGTCCAAACTGTAATACTATCTTGTTCATCGCTTCCTTTGCTTTTTCTATTGGAATTGCAAACCTTATACCACTGCTACTCGGGGCCAATTGAGGTCAAAAAGCTTCAAAAACTGATGGTTTTAAGGGTTTTCGAGTTAGATTATCTGTCGGCTATGGTTATTATTAGCCACTTGAGCGATAGTAAGGAATTTCTTTGTGATAGAATTGATTTCTCTTGAAGGCTGGCATTCTGGACTGATTTCCGCGAGTAGTTCTTGATGCATAATGGATTTATGAACTGCCGAATCGAAACTGATTGAGCCGATGAAATTCGTTTCGTCACCCAGGAAGTGTTTAGAAGCAACGGCCAAATTTGCATAAGCAGTTTGTGCGTCATCTTCCTCTACACACTTATTAACTACCACAAGTTTTTCGCCTGAGTAACTTTCCGAGTTCAACAACTTTACAATTACATAAGCATCCATAACTGCCGTTGGTTCCGGCGATGTAACTACTATCGTGTAGTCGGATCGAATCAACTGATAGAGTGTTAAGTCAACTGCCCCGGCAGAAGAATCTAAAATTATGAAATCGTAATTATCAGCAATTTTATTAAGTGAAATAAATAAGTAATCAAGTACTTCTTTACTTACGCGCGGATAATCTTGCCTTCCGGAATCGCCATAAATTAGATCGAGATTACTATTATAGCCGGAAATAATTTCCCTCAAAGATTTTTTCTGTTCGAAGAATTCCGAGATTACATCCTGGGTTGCGTGGTTAAGTAGAATGTTTAGGTTGGAAAAATTCAGATCAAGATCTACAAGTAAAATTTTTTTGCCTAGGCGGGAAAGTGTAAAAGCGAAGTTTGCGGCAAAGAATGTCTTTCCTGTTCCTCCTTTGCCGGAACAGATAGAAACAATCTTGGAAGCAGAAAACTGTTTGCCTTTTTCTTCAAGCTCCCTAAGCTGTATAAGCCGTGATGCCTGTCCATTCATTTGTAAAGTTTGCCGCTGTAAATCAAGTTAGCAAGAAACGCCGGATTTACAGAAAGAATATCATCCGGAATTACCTGTCCGTTTGTTAAAAACATTACCGGTGTATTGTGTGTAACAGCCAGATTCATAATGTTGCCGTAAGCTACGGCTTCATCAATCTTGGAAAAAATTACAGAAGTATATTTTAACGGTTTGAATTTCTCCGCCACATCATTCAATGTGCGTGTAGAGCTTGTAGAATTAGCTACCAAAATAGTTTCATCAACTTGAGCAGCGTCCAGATATTTTCTAATTTCTTCCAGATTCTCTTTTGCTTTCTGACTTCTGCCGACAGTATCAATGAATATCAGATCTTTCCCCTTAAACTTTTTAACAAGTTTAGGAATGTCTTCCGCTTCGTAAGCAACAGCCATTTCAATATCGCTTATCTCGGAAAATATTCTAAGCTGGTCAATTGCACCAAGTCGGTAAGTATCAATAGAAATTAATCCGACTTTCAGCTTGTGAATGATTTTTGAGATAACAGCCAGTTTTGCTATGCAAGTTGTTTTACCAACTCCGGTTGGGCCAACTAGCGCAATCTTAGTGGTTTTATTTTTGCTTACTTTGAATGTAGTAGTAGGAATCATTGACGCCAACGTAGATAACAAGTAATTATCCAGATTTGAATCTTCTATAAAGTTTGCAGAATCTCTTAAATGCCTTGTAATGGATTTAATAATTGCTTTGGAAACTTCGCGTTGTTCAAGTGTATCTGCAATTTCATCTATCTCTTTTTCAAATTGTCTGCTAGGAGCTGCTTTTTCAGATTTAGCTTTTCTCTCATCTACTATAGCTTTAGTTTCTGCGCGAGGATTAATTTTTCTCGTCAGTTTTTCCAACTCGGCTTGAAAATTATCAATACTATCAAATTCTTCTCTGGATGCTCTTGCTGGTTTTGTCTGTGCCGGCTGATCAATACCGGCAGTAATTTCATACATCTTTTTCATGCCGTAGCGTTTATCATTTTCTATAACACGTGTGCCGAGAATTAATGCTTCCCCGCCCAACTCATTTTTCATTTGCTGTGTTGCTTCTTTAAGAGATGCAGCTACATACTTTTTAATTTGCATTAGAAACCTCAATCTTTCCAATAAACTCAAGTTCTACATTAGCCGGAAGTTCCGAATATGAAAGGATTGACCATTCCGGAAAACTGCTGTTTATTAATCTATAAAAATATGGACGAATCGTTGCTGATGTAATTAATACTGATGGATAACCCAGAGAATTAAATTTTTCGGATGTTGCTTTTAGCTGGGTATTTAATTCGCGAAGTGTTGCCGGAGGCAAACCAAGCGTTACAATATTATCCTTCTGCGCTTGTAGTGATTTTATAATAGCGCTTTCAAGTACTTCGCTCAATGCAGCAGCATGAATTATTCCATTATGATCTCGATAAATATTCGCGATTGTCTCGCCAATTGTATGACGAACATACTCGGTAAGTACATCCACATTCTTTGTTGTCTTTGAATAGTCGATTAACGCTTCTAAAATCTGAACAAAATCTTTAATAGGAATATTTTCTTTGAGAAGATTTTGCAGAATTTTTTGAATTGTTCCAAGATTTAGTACATCCGGATTTATTTCTTCTACAACGGCCGGGTATTCTTTCTTAATATTCTCGAGCAGTTGTTTAACATCCTGACGTGTTAAGATTTTTTCGAAATTTCTCTTTAAGACTTCTTGCAAATGAGTTGTAATAACAGAAATACAATCAACAACGGTGTAACCCAACATGTCTGCTTTTTCTTTTTCATCTGGCGAAATCCATAGGCTGGGTAGACCGAAAGCCGGATCGGTAGTAGGCAATCCATTTATTGTTTCGCTGGAAGCTCCCGGATTCATTGCCAGCATTCTATCCGGATAAACTTCGAAACTGGAAACAACATTGCCTTTAATTTTAATAATGTATTCGTTAGGTGAAAGCTGAAGATTATCCCGAACACGTACAGGAGGTATTAGCACTCCGTAATCCAATGCAATTAGTTTTCTAGTTGAAGAAATTTTCTGAAACAGATTGCCGCCTTGTTTTTCGTCAACTAAGCTTATTAAACCATAGCCAATTTCTACCTCAATCGGATCAACTTGTAAATACTGCTCAACTTTTTCTTCTGTAATCGGTTCCGGTGATGAAGTTTCGACTGCTTCAAGAGCCGGTGCTGCGTTTAATTTATTTTTCTTGGTAATGTAAGAAACTGTTCCCATTACAAAGCTTAAGAAAATAAATGGAATTGTTGGCATACCCGGAATTAACGCAAACATAAACGAAGCGCCGGAAGCAGTTCCAAGTACACGGGGATTTGAAAACAATTGTGTTTTCATTTGAAAATCCAGCGAACTTCCGCTTGCACTTCTTGTTACAACTAAACCAGCTGCTGTGGAAATAATTAACGCCGGAATCTGAGAAACAAGTCCATCACCAATTGTTAATATTGTGTAGCTCTGAATCGCATCCGTAAAACTCATTCCTCTTTGCGCTACGCCAATAATGAATCCGCCAACAATATTTACACCCGCAATGATTAAACCGGCAACTGCATCTCCTTTAACAAACTTGCTCGCTCCATCCATGGCGCCATAAAACTCAGCTTCGCGAGAAATTGTTTCTCTTCTCTTTCTTGCATCAGCTTCTGTAATCAAGCCGGTGTTTAGGTCGGCATCGATAGCCATTTGTTTGCCGGGCATAGCATCTAAAGTAAAACGTGCCGCAACTTCAGAAATTCTTCCGGAACCTTTTACTATAACAATAAATTGAATAACGACTAATATGATAAATACAATGAATCCGACTACGTAATTTCCACCAACGACGAAAGTACCGAATGATTCAATAACCTTACCGGCGTAACCTTCAATCAAAATTAAGCGTGTAGAGCTGATATTTAATCCAAGACGAAACAGAGTTAGCACAAGCAGCAATCCCGGAAAAATCGAAATGTCCAATGGTGAAGTAATGTAAAGAGAAACAATCATCACCAAAACAGAAAGCGTAATGTTAAGCGCCAGTAAGAAATCCAAAACTCCAGCCGGAAGGGGAATTAACATTAAGCCCAACATTAGGATCAAACCAAACGCTAGAATTACATCGCTATTTTTTCCAATGCTATTCATCACTATACAATACTTCTTCTTTTCTTCAGATTTTTCATTTGATAGATGTATGCTAAAATTTGAGCGACAGCTTTAAATAGTTTGGCCGGTATTTCATCTCCAATTTCGCAGCTTTTGTATAACGCACGTGCTAGTTGTACGTCTTCATGCAATGGAACATTATTCTCTGCTGCAATTTTTTTGATTTTCAGAGCTAATTCATCCATTCCTTTTGCAACTACTTTTGGTGCGCCGTCTTTACTCATCTCGTACTTAACAGCAACAGCAAAGTGAGTAGGATTTGTGATAACTACATCGGCACTTGGCACATCTTTCATCATCCTTTTAAATGCCATTTTGAACATCTGCTTACGAATTCTCTGTTTTATTTCCGGATCACCATCTGATTGTTTATGCTCATCCTTAATTTCTTGCTTTGTCATCATCATTTCTTTTTTAAACTTCACACGCTGGAAAATAAAATCAGCTCCGGCAATAAGAGAGTAGAACAATGCGATCTTCCAAATAAGCGAAAAAGAGGCGTCTATCATAAACGAAACAGTATCTTCAACAGACAACTCGGCAAGTTGAAAAGAGTCTTCGACAAGTTTGGATAGAATAGAGTATGTGAATACCGCAATAATAACCAGCTTCATAACCGATTTGAGAACTTCTACAAATGAACGGGATGAAAACAACATATTTTTTGCATTGGTAAATACATTGAACCGGCTAAGTTTAGGCATAAATACTTTGCCGGAAAATTTGAAGCCGACCTGTGCTATGTTGCTTATAAGTGAAACAACCATTATTACAAGAATGACCGGAGCGGTCATCGAAAAGAAAAACAATGCCCACTTAATAAAATATGTTTGCAGCATTGTCTTGCTTAAATCGAGAGAATCTAATGATGAAAACAGATCAATAGTAAATTCGGAAAAATTTTCGCCCAGCGAATTTTTAGTTATGAAAAGCATAATCAACCCGGAAGCAAAAACTGCTAAGGAGTTGATTTCCACACTTTTGGCAACCCGCCCCTCGTCTCTGGCATCGCTAAGTTTCTTCGAGGTCGGTTCTTCGGTTTTATCGGTTCCGTCATCGGCCATACTAAGCACTCATCGCATTTAACATTTGTGTAAGCTGGTTTTCATACCCGCTTAATAATCCTTTAATTACATATATGTAAAGAGGAACAAGGACCGATAAGAAAACAAATCCCAATCCAATTTTTAACGGCTGCGTTACATACATTATTTGTATCTGCGGAATTACTCTCGCAATAATTCCCTCTGCAATATGAATTAGTAAAAATGAAACAACGATTGGAGCCGCTATCTTCATTGCAATTGTAAATACCGCAAACGAATATTTAATGATCAAGTCTATGAATGGTTCCGTTATTACATATTTAGCAACCGGAACAATTTTGAAAGAAGCAACTGTTGCTCCTATTAAATAATGATGCCCGTTGATAACTAAAAAAACCATCATGGCTCCGTAAAAAATTACTTCGCCAACAACGTTATTGCTTAATCCTTGAGTAGGGTCCAAAACTTCCGACATTGACAAGCCCATATCAAAACCTATCATGTGTCCAGCATAAGAAATTGCATAGAAAACAAAATTTAGAACGGTGCCGATTATTGTGCCGGTAAGAATTTCTTTAATTGCATCCATAAATATTGAAACGAGATTAATGTCCAGAACTATTTTGCTTTGATCAATAGTTAAGAACGTCATATAAGCAACAATAAATGCAATAAAGATTCTTGCTATTGTTGGAATTGAAGTATGACCGAGAACCGGAGCGGCAATCATCATCGCAAGAATTCGTAAGAACATTAGCATCACAATTATGAAATCCCCAATCAGAATTTCTTTCATTACAATACACTCTGAAACATTGTAAACATGCGTATTGTTATTGTAACCATTTTGTCAATAATCCATGGTAGCAAGAATATTATAACGGCAACAGTAGCAACCAGTTTGGGGACAAAAGTCAACGTCATTTCTTGAATGGAGGTAGCGGCTTGAAAAATTGAAATAAAGACACCCACGATAAGAGAAACACCAAGTATTGGCAGTAGAATAATAAATGTTGTAAAGAAAACATCTTTTAATACTTCTATAATAATTTCTTCGGTCATCAGTGAAAGCTCCTTACTAGAGAGGATACTATCAAATTCCAGCCATCAACAAGAATGAACAATAAAATTTTGAATGGAAGAGAAATCATCATTGGAGGCATCATCATCATACCCATAGACATTAGGATACTAGAGATTATCATATCAACCATAATAAACGGGATAAAAAGGAAGAAGCCCATAATAAAACCAGCACGCATTTCACTTAATACGAATGCAGGAATTAAAATGTAAGTAGCAACATCGTTTCTTGTTGCAGGTCTAGCTTGGTGAGAAAGACTGATAAATAATTCTAAATCTTCTTCGCGAACATTTTTAAACATGAACTGACGGATTGGCTCAATACCCTTATCGTATGCTTGGCCGGTTGTAAGTTTATTATCCATTAATGGTTTTAATGCTTCGTCGTTTACCTTATTCCAGGTTGGGGCCATAATAAAGAATGTTACGAAGAGCGCCACTCCAGCCAGGAGCTGAGACGGCGGCATCTGCTGCGTACCCAGGGCGCTCTTCAAAAAATGAAATACAATTATGATTCTTAAATATGATGTAGTCATTATCACGATTGATGGTGCTAAAGAAAGAATAGTCATCATCAAAAGGATTTGGAGAGTTACTGAAACATCCCCGCCATCTTTTGCAGTGCCTACATCTAAGTTAATTTTAGGGAAAGGGATTGTCTGTTGTGCTTGCTGTGCTTGAGTTTGAACAGTTAGCACTAGTAATAACAATAATACTATGGCTAATAATTTCTTACTCATTTCATGCCCAAATTTTGTTTAAGTATTTCTACAAAGTTGCCTTTGGATTCTGAATCGCTCTCGGTTCCATCGGAAAACTCCGCATAATCAAATTCTTTTAGCACAGAAATGTTGTTCTCGCTAATCCCTAGAACGAGAAGCTTATCTTTAATTCTTACAAGGGATAAATATTTTTTAGGGAGAATTAATTGATTGTGGACAACATCTATGTGAAGGTTTTTAATTTTTTTGCCGGACATAGAGAACGAATATTTTCTCACCAAAAGAAGAACGCCGTATAACATCCCGAGTACAGCTAATAGTGGAATTATTGATTTGACGATATCAAAAAATGACATTATAAAATATCCTTTACTCTATTTGCCGGATCTACAAGATTTGTGATTCTTATTCCAAAATGTTTGTCGATAACAACTACTTCACCTTCTGCAATTTTTTTATTGTTAACGAATACATCTACCGGCTCGCTTGCAAGTTTATCCAGTTCAATAACGTATCCGCGTTCAAGCTCTAAGATGTCTTTAATCTGCATCTGCGTTCTACCTAGTTCGATGTAAATATTCATCGGGAGATCTTTGAGGAAATGAAGTTTATCGTTGTACACGCCGCCGGTTTGAGTTGAATCGTCAAACTCTTCGAACTGCGCCATTGCACTAACGGCTTTCTGATTTAATTCATTGTCGTTCATTCCATTTAAATCATTGTTTTCCATCTTAAAACCTCAAAAGGATTTATGTTCTTCTAATAATTTCTTAGTTACTTTAATTGCTTTTTTGTTGTTCGAAACACCGACACGCCCTAAAAACAAAACTTGATTTCCAGTACTAACTTTTTGATCGTCGCTTATCTTTGTATCTAAACGGATTATGTCTCCATTCTGCATATCTAGCAATTCCCGGACTGAAAGCTTTGAAGTTCCGAGTTCTACTTTTATCGGCAAAGCTGTTCTTGATAAATGATGAGAAACAACATCGCGTGCGGTTTGTCCATAATGTTTAATTGCGCGGATAGACGACATCTTCTGAGAAGATAACCTTGCAAGAATGTTATCGAAAGCAAAAGTTGCAAAGCAGATGTTCATTAAAAAGGATTGTTCGCCTATGAGAATCTCAAATGAAATTAAAAGAACAGATTCACTTTGAGATGTAATCTGAGCAAAATCTATATCTGGCTCAAAACGCTCAATAACGAAATCCATACTGTCAATTGTCTGCCAGCCCTTCTTTAAGTCTTGCATAATGCGTTCAACGACAACGCGTAAAACTTTTTGTTCAATCGGAGTGATCACTTTATTTTGCTTGGAGCCCAGCCCATTTCCGCCAAGTAATTTATCAACAAGCGAAAGAGCTAAATCATTGTTCAGCTCAAGAATTCCTTTTACGTCGGTATCTTTTATATCAAAAGTAAATAAGCAGGCCGGGTTAGAAACAGAAAGTACATATTCCGAATAATATATTTGATCAACCGAAGTAACGTTAATGTTAACTATGGACTGCAGCTTCGTAACAAGAAACGAACTGAAACTCTCGGCAAAATTTTCAAAAATACTTCTTAGAACGCGAAGCTGATTTTTCGAAATTCTGTTTGGTAATCGGAAATCGAAAAGAATTGCTTCTTTATCCGAAGAAGATTCTATCTTCTGTTCCGATCCGCTCTTAATATTATTAAGCAGCGCATCTATTTCCTGTTGCGAAAGTATCTCTGCCATGGTTACTGTATAATATATTTACTGAAATAAATAGTGTTGATTTTCACTTCCGGCATTGTCTTGTGTAACCTACTTGTAATTTCTGTTCTCAGAGTATCTCTGTATGCCATGTTACTTAGCTGTGTAAGGTCTTTGCTGCTCATTACAGAAAGAACTGCATCTTTAAGCAATACATCTTTAACTTCAAGTTCTTTCTTATTTTCTTCTGTGGGAACATCGAAGCCCAGAGATACCATTACCAATCTTCTTCCATCAGTACCAACGGGATTAACTATTTGATCTTGTATCTCATGAATGAATTTACCCAACTCAGTTGGTTTTTCTTCTTTAACTACTTCTGTAGAATCTTTTTTACCGGCCTCATGTCCATCTGCACCAGTTTCGCTAGCGTGCATCTTATTCAACAAAAAATTTGCTGTAATGAAATAAACCGCAACTAACTGTATTATAAATAGCGGGAGACCAAACAGCAGAATTTTAATATTAAATCCTTTTTTCTCTTTGACAACAGAAGTCTCGATTGCCGGTGCGCCTAAGTTTTCCTCTTTTTCCATTTCACACTTCAATTTGATTTACGCTAACATTTTTTCAATTGCTATGCCACGCAAAAAGGGGCCTAAATTGTACTTTTAACAAATTGAGCAATTTAGAAATGGCTAATATTATACAAGTGGAGATGCCGCGATAGCTCTCAAATTCTGATAATTTTACGGTGAATGAAGTTTCGCACTTAAAAGGAAAGAGGCTGTGATCAAAGAAAATTTTGAATTTTGATCACAGCCCTTTTTAGGTTTGCACTGAGTGACCTAGAACATTATCTGATTAAATTTGTAATCTCTTGGAGTAAGCTATCGGCAGTTGTAATTACACGCGCATTAGCTTGGAAACCTCTCTGGGAAACAATCATTCTTGTGAATTCTTCCGAAAGATCAACGTTGGATTGTTCTAAAGCACCGGATTGAATTGTAGTGTTTGTTTCTTCACCAAGGCTACTGATTAATGGTTCGCCACTGTTTGCATAAGCGGAATACATGTTATCGCCTGTGCTGATAAGACCGTTCAAATTGTTAAATGTAGCGCACATAATTTGTGCTAAAGTTTGAGAACTTCCGTTTGAGAAAATACCAACAATGTTGCCATACTGATCTATATTCAAATTTGATAAAGTAGCCGCTGGAGAGCCGTTTTGCGAAAGCGCACTGATAACCGAGCTAGCCGAAGTCTGTGTTACACCGCCAAAGCCACTACCGAAATCCAAATCCATTGTTACAGTATTAGCGCCACCAGCCGGATCAAATGAAAATTGAGGATCGTTTGGTGATATTTTAGCCGGGTCTAATGTTCCATCTGCATTAAATTCTATTGTGCCTCTCCTAACTGCTTCTTTTCCATCTACTGTACTCGTTCCCGGAACCGAAGTACTCCATCTCCAAATGTTATCGCTAATTTTTGTGTACTTAAGTGTAACTTGATGAGAAGTACCTAAAGAATCGTAAACTGTTACTGAGCCGCTTACAACATTCGGCACTCTGTTGTTATCTGCTGAAGCACTGAATGTATTTGTGCTTGCATTTTGAGTAAGAACTGTTCCGTCGAAAGTAAAATTAAGGTCATTGCCAGTTATTAATACTTTGTTTTGGGTCCCGTCAAACATAGCTTGAGAAGCTGCATCTAGTCTCCAGGTACCTGTTCCGTCATCTTCAAATGTTAAACCAACCATTGTTCCATTATCTAGTTCAGTTCCTTCAGAATCTGTCAAGCTCCAATTATATGTATAAGTATCATCAGCGGTTTTTTCATAGTTAGATGTAAATTCAAAACCTTCCCCATATTCATTATAGACTGTAACAACGTAGTCTGAAGTACTCTCACCGACGGCTAAAGCTGCCGAGTTAATATTTCCTCTTTGAACAACTTCTTCTGTACGGGTTACTTCACTGTTACTTTTTAGGTTGCCGCCCCATTTAATTAATGAGGTATCAACAGCTGTTAGTTTCATGTTAGTATTAATAACAATATCTTCTAAATTATTGCCGGGAGGAATAACACCTTCTGTACTGGCAACTTTACCTTGAACAACCGCACCATTTTGCGGGCTTACTAACTTACCCTCTGCATCAAAAACAAAAGCCCCTGCACGCGAATAGAATTTTTGGCCGTTGTTTTTCAATACGAACATGCCCTGTCCTTGTAAAGCTAAGTCTGTAGTAATGCCGGTTCTTTCGAATGTTCCTTGGTTCCAGTTTCTATCGATTGAGTTGATTTTTGCGCCAAGACCAATTTGATAAGAGTTTGTACCGCCGGTTGTTTCGGTAGGGTTTGTACCGGCTTTTACAAATTGATTAAAAGTATCGCTGAATGTTACGCGTGAGCCTTTGAAACCGATTG
>CAZEDR010000025.1:0-19207 GCA_964510975.1 uncultured Melioribacter sp.
TGTAAACAGAAAACTTATCGCTGCCGGAGTGCAAGCTTATTTTATAATTGCCAAAGTATTTCGTAATTGCCAAATGCTTTACGTATTCATTCTTGAATAAATTCAAATCGCCCTTGTAATCAATTCCTTTTTCAAATGAACCGATGAATCGCGGCGCCAAACTTATAAACTCAACTTTCAAACGATGAAGTTCGTTCGCGAAAAAGAAATGTTCGAATGTAGATGTAACTGATTCGGTTTCATCTACAGAAACTTCTACTTCAAATGGGCGACCGTTACTTATTGCTTTCAAATGCTCATACATTTTTTTGATGTGTGCAATTGCCTTTCCATACTTTGCATATGCGCGTAAGAAATCCTGTTCGTTTACTTCAAGAACAAAATCATCGGTAATCTTAAATTCTTTTTTGGAATAGCGCCTTTCTGCTGCCGGAAAAGTATCGCTAAGATCGCCCCAGGGTAAGTTGGCAACCACGCTAAAAAGTTTTTGTTCATCATAGCTATCTGCGTCGTTATCAACATGCTCTCCGGGATCGAATGTAAACATTGTAAATCCGGCATTAAGCATCAAAGTAGAGTCTTCGGGAGTTTTAAGATGATCAGCATCAGAACCGAAACCATTCTTATATCCTTCTTGAAACACAGCCCAAACTGCGGCATCCATTACTTCATCGGCTGTTCTTTGTGTTCTTGTAAGCTCGCGAATAGATTGCTGAGCAAGTATCGGTTTGAAATTTCCAATTGTAAGCGAACGAATATGTCCGGCGTTGGCTAAACCTAGTCTGTCTCCAAAACCGAATGAATCGTTAATACCGAGAACTTGCGGAACAGTAAAGTTGAAAAGTGCTTGCAGAGCAATTCTATTTGTGTTTGTAAGCCCGCACTTTTTTAAAGTTAGTCCGTTGTCCTCAATTGTTATTCCTTCGAATTTCAAAAGCATTGCTGCATTTGAATTCGCTGCAATCACGTATAATGATTTCTCAGTTCCCTCTTTACCGATAAAAAATGTAACATCGTTTAACTTGTTGATCGAGTTAGGATAAACCTGAACGGATAAACCATCATTTATTTTTACTTCGAACAAATCGTTTGTTACGGATTTCGATTCCGAGAACTTTTCCAATAATTTTTGTGAATCCATTTCTTTCCTTTATTAAAGTTTGTAAGCTTCTTTAGCTAAGTTATAAGTGAGATCTTTTGCGATGATTAGCGCCTCATCCAGTGAAATCACGTGGCGGGCAACTAAACTCGCTAAGAAATTTGAATCTACTCTGCGCGCAACATCATGGCGTGCCGGAATTGAAACAAACGCGCGAGTATCGTCAATAAAACCAACTGTGTTGTAGAATCCGGCAGTTTCAGTTACCTGCTGTCTAAATCTTGTCATTCCTTCAATGCTGTCATGGAACCACCAGGATGGTCCAAGTTTCATTGCGGGATAATGACCGGCAAGTGGGGCAAGTTCACGCGAGTAAGTTGTTTCATCCATTGTGAAAACAATTACAGTAAAGCGAGGATCGTTTCCATATTTGTTGAGCAACTCTTGCATGTTTTTTGTGTACTCGCAAGTAGTTGGAATGTCTGCACCTTTATCAGCACCAAATTTTGTAAATACATCTTTGTTATGATTTCTATATGCACCGGCATGAATTTGCATAACCAAACCATCCTCAACGCTCATGCTCGCCATTTGCATCAGCATGTGTGCAGTAAAACTTTCAGCATCAGTTTGAGTGCTTGTTCCATTCATTCCTTTCTGGAAAAGTTTTTCTGCTTCAGCTTCGCCAAGATCGTGAGCATAGGCAGAAACAACTCCATGATCTGTTGAAGTAGCACCCATTTGTTTGAAAAACTTCCTTCTCTCTTCAAGTGCTTGAATCAATTTTTTGTAAGAGGAAATTTCGTAACCAACTGTTTGCTCTAACTTCTTAATATTTGTTTTCCATGCAATGTTGGAAAGATCGGTTACGCCATCGGGACGAAAAGCCGGAACAACTTTCCCCTTCCAGCCACTCTCTATTATTTTTTTATGAGGATCAAGCGTATCAAACGGTGCGTCTGTTGTAGATAAAACTTCTATTCTAAACCTTTCGAACAAAGTTCTTGGTAAAAATTCCGGCGAGTTAATTTTCTCATTCAGTTCATCGTAAATCTTAAGCGCGTTTTCACCATTCAACTTTTCTTTGATACCAAAAACAATGTTGAATTCATAATCAAGCCAAATACCGCTCGGTGTGCCGTTGAACAGATAATATTTCTCTGCAAAGAGCTTCCATATTTTTTTCGGATCAGTTTCAACCGGAGTTCCGTTTACGCTCGGCACTCCAAGTGATTCCATAGAAATTCCTTTTGAGTAAAGCATACGGAAAACGTAATGATCCGGGATTAAAAAAAGCTGGGTCGGGTTCGGAAACGGTTTGTTATCAACGAAAATCTGTGGGTCAACATGTCCGTGTGGAGAAATTATCGGCAAGTCTTTAATCGTTTTGTAAATATCGCGCGCTACATTTCTTATAAGCGGGTTCGGGTCGAAAAATCTATCTTCGTGTAAATTGTAGAGAGCCATTAAAACCTCAAATCAATATTCTATAGTTAATGGATTGTTAAGTTCTTCAACAACAGAGGCTAAATATTTATCAAACTCTTCTTGAGATTTTATTCCGCCGGGTTCTTGTTCCCAAGCGGCGCAAAAATAATATTCCAGTTTGCCTTTGGCGGGCTTTAGTTTTACAATTTGGCTAACTGCATCTTCTGTTAGGTCAACCAAATCTTTTTTCTTGAAGAGAATGGCAATCCCAAGATTATCGCCGGAAAGAGATTGCTTTCCATACAAAGCCAAATATCCCCAACCTTTTTGTGGATCAAGCTTAGTTAGATTTGTACCGGCATACTTTGCTAATCCGGTTACTAAGTTTTCCGGTTCACCTTCAATTTTAACAGAGTGTTTTGTTAAGCGGCTTCCGGCAGTAATAGAAAATCTTGATTCAACATTATATTTCCTATCACCAACCAACCAGCCAAAGTAGTTTGTTGCAATTTCTGATTTAAGGCAGCCAATTTTTGAAACTCTGCAAAGTATGCTGTCAGTTTTCGAAACCATATTCACTTTGCCATCGGCAAACATTCCAAGAGCGCCAATGCCAAGTGAACTGCCAACTTTAAAAATATCCATTCCCCAATCTTGCATTGTGTGGTATGAATCTTCATTCAAGCCGAGAGTATCTGTAACACCTACTTTGGAAAGGACAAGAGCATTGACTTTCTTTCCCCAAATGTCGGTCGCGTTTCGCCAATCTAAATAAAATCTGTAGCCAACCTTTTCACTTTCCCAGCCGGGACCTTCATACTTAAATAGCGCATCGTGATCTGTGTGAATAGCCGGAACTTTAAGCTTATTTACATTAGTGAATTTTGTGCCGCGGAATTTCTTTCCATCATGCTGAGGATTTTTCTTCATCGCAATTTCAGCATAAGTTCTATTAGCAAATTCCGAAGACTTCTTTCCGGATACAATTTTCAATTCTTTCACTTCTTCCGGCTGCATATTCAAGGCAACTAAAATTTCATCGCCGTGGAGCTTATGTTTCTCTATTTGATAAGCTACTTCGGTTGCACCATCGAAAACTGAAAATGCATCCAGCTTAAAATCCGGGTGTGAACTAATTATTTCTTTTGAAGAAATGCTTACAATTGCATCAGTTCTTTCCTTTGCTAATGGATTCTTCACCTTAATTACGAATGACTTCTCTTGTGCAATGTTTGTTGAGGCAACAAGGAGTATAAATGCGAGAAACAATTTTAGTGTTTTCATAACTGTCTGTTTTCAAAAAATTAAAAATTCAGATGGCAGCAAGAATTTCTGAGTTTGCCGCCACCTGCTCTTTTATAGGAGGCACTATAAAAAGAAACTTTTTAAACGATCTTTACTTCTTCTAAAGTCGGTATCATAAAATTGTAAATGGCAAAAGATATTAGATACATGCTACCGGCAATAATAAATAGTATTAAATAGCTTCCGGTAAGTTGTAAGATAAATCCGGCTGCCGTTGCTATTAGCATTCCGCCAATTGCGCCGGCCATTCCGCCAAAACCAACCACTGAGCCAATAGCTTTTCTTGGGAAAACATCTGAGGCAGTTGTAAATAAATTTGCCGACCATCCTTGATGAGCAGCCGTGGCAAGACTAAGCAAGGCAACAGCAACCCAAAGATTATCCGTCTGAGAAACAAGAACAATAGGAGTAACTAGAATTGCGCAAATAAGCATAGCTGCCTTCCTTCCTTTATTCACTCCCCAACCTCTTTTAATGAAGAAAGAGGAAAGCCATCCGCCGCCAACGCTGCCAACATCTGCCATTACGTAAATAATAATTAACGGGAGACCAATTTTATCCAGTGTGATATTGTAGTTTTTATATAAGAATTTGGGAATCCAGTACAGATAAAACCACCAAACCGGATCTGTTAAAAATTTTGCAAGAGCAAAAGCCCAAACTTGTTTGTGTTTCATCAATGATAACCAAGGTATCGCTTCTTGAGGATCGGGCGGATCGGATTGAATGTATTCTAGTTCTTCTTTAGATAGCCTTTTTTGTTTCTCCGGTTTTTCATAATAAATATTCCAAAAGATTAGCCAAACTAATCCTATTAAACCCGTTATAATAAAGGCTTCTTGCCAACCCCATGTTAAGGCAATCCATGGAACCGCTAAAGGGGCAACTATAGCACCTACATTTGAACCGGCATTAAAAACGCCGGTAGCAAAGGCTCTCTCTTTCTTGGGAAACCATTCCGCAACAGTTTTTACTGCGGCTGGAAAGTTGCCGGCTTCAAAAAGACCAAGAAAGAATCTAGCAATTGAAAAACCCATTACGGTTGAGGCAAGCGCATGCCCGGCTGCAGCAAGACTCCATCCGGTTAAAGATGCTGCATAACCTTTTTTTGTTCCTATTCTATCAACTAATCTACCAACAAGTAATAATCCTAAAGCATAAGCCGCTTGGAAAGCTAAGACGATTGAAGCGTACTCCATTTCGTTCCAGCCAATTTCTTTTTCCAGAGTAGGCGCAAGTATTCCAATAATTTGGCGGTCCATATAATTAATTGTAGTAGCAAAAAAGAGTAAGGCAATTATTGTCCATCTGTATCTACCAACACGAACCTTATGTTCCATTTTTACTCCATTTGATAAAATAGTGAATAAAGCTTGTTTTTAGTTTATTTAATCGTTTACTTTATCGCTGAAATAAAAATCCAAAAAAAATACCTATAAGTCAACTACTATTTTGAATTTTTTCTTAGAGCGTTGTTCTAAGAAGCTGGAAAAGCAAAATTTCTTAAAATTATTACAGTTTGCTATTTTAGCAACGGAGACTCAAATGAATTCAGCCAAAAAAAAATTTCTTCCCATAGCTATTACTCTAATCCTTGGATACGGTTTTTTCCTTTTTGATTTTAGCAAACCAATAATTGTGTATGCTGCTGTTTGGATTGGATTGTCGGTACTATACTTATACTTTACATACGCAGTAAAGAATTTTGAGTCCTCAAAAAAACTTATCCAATTGTTAGTTGCTGCCGGAATTTTAGTTCGCCTGTTATTCATTTTGAGTCAGCCAATCGGTTCTGATGATGTTTACCGTTACATGTGGGATGGTAAAATTCAAGATGCGGGAATAAACCCCTACCTTTACAAACCCGTTGATGAAAAACTTAACTCGCTTCATTCCGAAATTCTCCCTTCAAAGATGAACTTCCAGAATATGAAAACCATATACTTCCCTTTAAGCCAATGGCTTTTCTATATTGGCTATAAAGTAAGCGGTGAATCTGTGTGGGCTTACAAATTACTTCTTCTACTCTCGGAGTTGCTTACCATTTTTCTTTTATACAAGATTCTTTTGAAATTGAAGACTAATACAAAATACTTTTTACTATACGTTTTAGCCCCACTTCCAATTATTCAATTCGCTCTTGATGCACATTTGGATGGTTTTGGGCTGCCTCTTTTACTAGCCTTTATCTATTTCTATTTAAAAGATCGGAAAATATTATCGGCAATCTTTCTCGGACTTTCATTCTCAATCAAGCCGGTAGGAGTTTTAATTCTTCCAGTTCTGTTACTTCAAGAGAAGAAAATATCCAAAAAATTATTGATGGTTACTGTTCCCTTTGTAGCTTTCGGTCTTCAGTTTCTTCCATACATCTTCACTACAAATCCTTTTGAAGCCTTTATTATTTACACAAGAAATTGGTTTTACAACGGATTGGTGTTCAACTTACTCAATTCTATTATTCACAATAACCAAACGACAAGACTTTGGTGCAGTGTGTTGCTAATCGTTACACTCATTCCAGTTTACTTCAGCAAAAAGATTTTTATGGATAAGATCTACTTTGCAGTAATATTATTGATGATATTCTGGTACATTTCGTGGGTACTAATTTTAGTTGTGCTAACAAGAAAGTGGAGTGGAATTTATTTTGCCGCAGCCGCAAGTCTAACTTCACTAACTGTCTTAAACTACCAGCTAAATGGAGTTTGGAGAGATTATCTGCTGGTTCAAATTGCAGAATACGTACCGGTAATGATTTTGATAGTATATGAGTTTTTAAAATCCGAGAAAGAAAAAACTCTTACTTCTGCTAGTTAAGTTCATCCAAACAAATCACGCCGTAATTGCGGATGCTCAACTTTTTGATAGCATCTTTCTGGAACAACGGAAAGATAGCAGTTACAAACTTTTCCACTTTATCTTTAGGAATATATACTTGAATAGTTCCGGCAAAACCACCGCCGTGAACACGGCAGACCCCTTTATATTTCGAAGCGATTCTTTCAGCCAAAGCCAACGCAATAGTAACATTTTGTTCTTGAATATTTTTAGTACTGTAAATATTCTGCAACCATTTAAAAGAAGAGTTGCCCGATTCATTTACAAGTTTTAAAAACTCTTGGAAATTATTTTTCTTAAGTGCATTAACTTGATTCACAACACGTTCGTTTTCAAAAATGAAATGAAAAGCACGCAAGAAAGAACGGTCTCCTAACTTTTTCTTAATCTTTAGCGCGTTGGCTATTAATTCATCCGAAGTAATTTCTCTGCAAACATTTTTGCCAAGAAATTTTGCTACGTTTTTCATTTCGGCCGGTACTGCAGCATAATCATCTGTTAAATCGGCATGTGAACCGCCGGTATCAATTATTAATAAGTTATAGCCGGACTTATTGAAATCAACTTTTAACTTTTCATGTTTGGGGCTGGAAGGATTCTCGAAATCGATAGTTATTATTCCGCCGGTGGCACAAGCCATCTGGTCCATCAATCCGCAAGGTTTGCCAAAGTATTCATTCTCTGCATATTGGCCAATGATTGCAAGCGTCTCAGCATCAACCTTATTGTCGTTGTATAGAAAACTGAAAATTTTCCCGATCAATACTTCAACAGAAGCGGAAGAACTTAAACCGCTTCCAACCAGCACGTTGCTTGTTATATAAGCACGAAATCCGCCAACGTGATATTTCCGTTCGATGAATCCATGAGCTATTCCGCGAATTAAAGAGGCTGTAGTTCCTACTTCATCCTCAAAAATGCTGAGTCTTGTTAAATCAACAATAAAGGGCTCGGCAAATCCATCAGAGTAAACACTTACTTTCATATCATCAGTTTTAGAGACAGCGCAAATTGTATCCAGATTAATACTAGCCGCAATTACTCTACCATGATTATGGTCGGTATGGTTCCCTCCAATTTCAGTCCTGCCGGGAGAACTAAAAAATAATTCCGGCGAACTCATGAATTTTTTATTGAATAAGGATACTAGTTTTTCGTATCTCTTCTTTTGAAATTGGAGTTCAGTTTTTCCATAAAGCTTTGTTAATACTGAAGAGTTAAAAGTGCCGGAATTATTTGATTTCATTTGAGTTCGTTTTTATTGTTAGCAGAACACTTATTATTTGATATGCTAAAATAAGAAAAGCCCCGACGAGTCGGGGCTTTTTAACTAAATTAATTCATCTTTTTTAGATCGACATACCAGTTGCTGGATTGTTCCATCATCTCGTTCAACCTCTTAATCAGCTTATGAGGATCTTCAAGATTGCCTTCTTGAAGCAGAGCTGAATCCATTAACTGCTCTGTAACTTTCAGAATGAACTCATCGTTGCTATCTTTTTTGAAAACCTTTACAAGATTTCTAACTAAAGCATGATCGGAATTAACTTCCAGAATCTTCTTCTCAACACCAACATCTTGCTTGGTCATCTTCAAAATCTTTTTCATTTGCGAAGACATGCTGTCATCCTTCGAGACAAGACACGCCGGGCTATCGACCAATCGTTTCGATTCAATTACATCCTCAACACGATCGCTCAAGATGCTTTTCATCTTTGAGAGCAAACTGAAGAATTGTTTCTGATCATCTTTTGCCAACGGTTCAACTTCATTTTTCTTCTCTTCAACATCTTTCAAATCTTTCAGATTTTTCATGTCAACATTATCAACAGACCTCAGCTCAAAGTCTTTATACTTACGGATTGACTGAATAACAAACTCATCAACCGGATCGTAGAGATACAAAACTTCCAATCCCTTATTCTTAAAGATTTCGATGTGCGGATCTACTGCCAGTGCTTCACGGTTTGTTCCGCTTATATAATAGATTTCCTTTTGTCCTTCTTTCATGCGGGTGGCATACTCGGCAAAAGAAACAAGTTCTTTCTGATCTTGAGCCGATGAAGAATTGAAGCGGAGTAAGTCAACATATTTTTCTTGATTAACAAAATCCATATAACCGAGTTTGAAAATCTTTCCATGCTCTTTCCAGAATTCAGCATAAGCAGCCGCATCATTCTTAGCTTTATCTTGAAGATAAGTTAGAATGTTGGAAGTAACGCTCGATGCGATTTTTGAGAACACAACATTTTCTTGAAGTGTTTCGCGGGAAATATTGAGAGGCAAATCTTCCGAATCAACAACTCCTTTTACAAAACTTAAATATTCCGGCAGCAAATCTTTATTCTTATGCTGAATAAGAACACGGCGTACGTATAAATCCAAACCGTAATTCTATCGGTGCATCGACCGCTTTATGGATTACATCCATCGGCTCTTCGGAATCGTAACTCAAGAATTTGTAAAATTCATCATACTGTTCTTTTTTAACAGAGCTTTTAGGCTCGCGCCAGATTGCACTTACAGTATTAACTTTTTCTTTATCTAGTTTGATCGGGAATGTAATAAAGTTGGAATGCTTCTTAATTGTGCTTTCAAGTTTCCATTTCTGGATAAACTCTTCAGCATCGTCCTTAAGGAATATTTCAACAACTGTTCCGCGTGTTTTCTTTTCTTCCAAGTCGATAATTTCATAATCGCCTAAACCGTCACTTTTCCATTCGATTGCCGGCTCATCAACTTTGAATGATTTTGTTTTTATGATCACCTCTTTAGCAACCATAAATACAGAATAGAATCCAACACCAAAACGGCCGATGATATTGTTTGGGTCGCTTTTAGATTCAGCAAGCAGTTTCGCAAATTCTTCAGTACCGGATTTTGCAATAGTACCAATATTGGCAATAACTTCATCGCGGCTCATGCCAATTCCGTTATCGGAAATTGTTAGCACTTTCTTCTTCTCATCAAATGTGATGGTAATTTCGAGCGGCAAATCTTTGTCAGCAATCTCACTTCCGCGTGTGGATTCGAAGCGCAGCTTATCGAGTGCATCCGATGCGTTTGATATAAGCTCGCGCAAAAAGATTTCCCGGCTTGTGTAAAGTGAATGTACTAGAATATCCAGCAGTTTTTTCACTTCCGCTTTGAATTCATACTTTTTTGTTTCGCTCATTAATCCTCCAGATTATTTTATATAACATTTGATGCAATTTTGTTTTTCGGGATGCAAAAATATTTATTTCGCATATTTTCTTCAAATCATTTTACTACTTCGTAAAGTTCCTTAATCTTCTTGCTAACATTAATCGGATTAAGCTTTGTAACCTTTCTGTCGTAAGTCATTAATCCGTTTACTTCAACTTCCACATCGGTTGTTTGCGTATAGATTGCGGCAGATAAACCATCCTTAATTAATGCCGGAATCTTTTCAATCAACATCAAGAACTGCTTCTCAAGTTCCTCTATCGACGAATAATTTCTGTAGCCCCAATTATTTTTACTCTGCCATGTATGGTTCTCAATCGGCAATCCCAATCCGCCAAACTCGCCAAGCACAAGTGCTCGGTTATCCTTTTTATCTTCCGGCATTGATGGCCCCGGATAATCATGTTTGTCTTGCATATGCCCGGCAGCAACCCAATCACTCCAACCGCTAGGTCCGTCGCATAATCTTGTAGCATCGTAATGTGAAACCCAATTCAAAACTTTAATTGTATTGAACTGCCCCCAGCCTTCGTTAAAAGGAACCCACGCAATAATTGATGGAGAATTAAAATGCTCATCAATCATTTCTTTTAGTTCGTTGTCATAAACATTTTCCGATTGAGCAACCCGCTTCATTTCGGAATTGTCTGTTGAGCCTACAAATCCATCTCCGCTTGGCATGTCTTGCCACAAAAGCATTCCAAGTTTATCGCAATGATAATAGAAACGAGCCGGTTCAACTTTAACATGCTTGCGGATTGTGTTAAGCCCAAGTTCTTTTAGTTTGATAACATCATAAGCGAGTGCGCTGTCTGTTGGCGGAGTGTAAAGTCCATCAGGCCACCAGCCTTGATCGAGCGTGCCGAACTGAAAAACAAATTTATTGTTCAGCATCATTCTCGGAATTCCACTAGCATCTTTCTCAACAGAAATTTTTCTCATTCCGAAGTATGAAGAAACTTCATCAATCACTTTCCCATTTCCGGTGAGTTTAATTTTTAGATCGTAGAGAAACGGATTAACCGCATCCCACAATTTAGCTTTTGGAATGTTGAGAATGATTAGTTCGTTAGTTTTCTTTGATGCGCGTGCAACCTCTTTTCCATTATCTAAAACAGTTATTTCGACAACTTCATTTCCAGATGCGTTAGCTACATTCACTTCAATTCTTATTTCACTTTTATCGATATCGGGATAAGTCTTAATATTCTGTACAAAAATTTTCTCTACCGGTTCAAGCCAGACAGTCTGCCAGATTCCGGTAACAGAAGTGTACCAGATTCCTCCCGGCTTTCTTACTTGTTTACCGCGCGGCTGAAAACCTTCATCGACCGGATCCCAAACGCGAACAACTAAATCATTTTTATCTTGGTTTAAGTATTGAGTTACATCAAAGCTGAATTCATCGTATCCGCCGGAGTGTGTGCCGATAGATTTTCCATTTACAAATATTTCGGTTTCCCAATCAACTGCACCAAAGTTTAAGCGTACATTCTTCCCTTTCCATTCTTTTGGAACTGAGAAAGATGTTTTGTACCAAAGCCAGTTTTCTTTGCCTACACTTCTAGCAACTCCGCTAAGTGAAGATTCAATTGCGAATGGAACTAAAATCTTTCCTTCATAATTTTTTGGTGCGGTTAACAACTTTGTTTGGATTGTATAATCCCAAAGTCCATTCAAATTCTTCCAATCGTTTCTTACAAACTGTGGACGCGGATATTCTTGATGTGCAGTTGCCGGACTAACTTTGCTTGACCAAGGAGTTTCTAATTTGAGATCGGTCGGTTTCCAGTCTTGCGCGTAAAGTGTGGTTCCAATTAATGCAGTCAATAAAAAAAATTTGAATCGCATTTTCATAACAATCTCTTTTTGTTTGCAATTCAAACTTAGTGAGAAAAATTTATTTCTATCTTATTGAATACTAATTATTTCTTTTCTTCGTTGGATTCATCGCCCTTCAAACCCTTTTTGAAAGAACGAACCCCTTCTCCAATTCCTTTTGCAAGCTCGGGAATTTTCTTGCCGCCGAACAGCAATATTACAATGAATAGAATAATCAGTATTTCAGTTATGCCAAAACTTCCCATCGCAAATCCTTTCTAATTTCCTTTATAAAGATACAAGTCTTATAACTTTCTTACACAGTATTAGTTTCTGAAATAAGAATTATTTTCTGCTAAATCCGGTATAGCAAAAGGAGAAAACTTGAGAATCTCCGGAATCAGCTTTGCGGCTTCTTCAAGTTTACCTTGCGAGAAATAAATGTTTTTAAGATAGATTCTCGCTATCGCATTTGTGGAATCCGCTGCTGCGGCATCGCGTAAATATTTTTCAGCAATGATGTAACTCTTAGCATGATAAAAAGTCATTCCCTTCAAAGTATTCGCATCTGTTTTACGGGCTATACACTTTTGAAACATTGCGTCCAGCTCCCGATTGATACTCTTTATCAAACTTTTATCGCCCGATTTAATCATACTTAAGAATAAATTGTTAGCTTCTATGTAATGCTTAACAAATCTGCTTCCGCAGTTGGATGAATCCGAGCGCACTTTTTCCAATCGTGTGAATACCGGCAAAAGTTGGTTCAATTCTTTTGAGTAAAAAAGCTGCATGTAATAGTTATTGTAAAACTCTTGCTGAACAAAAAGGGCGCATTCTGCAAACGCGCTAGGTTTAGCGCCAGCGGGGAAAATTATATAATCCGGTTCTTCGCTTAAAATATAACCGACATTATAATGTCTCTCCTTCCACAATACCGGAAGCTCTTCATCAATGCCATCAACTTCTACCGGAAAGTGTGCAACATGTTCATCTGTCAATCCAACAAGATCAATAACACGTGCACCGGAATAAAATGAGAATGCGCCTATAGTTGACATCGCTACACTAGTAATCTTGATCTTGCTCTTGATCTTACTCTTACTCATGATCTTGATCTTATTTCCTTTCAGCAGTTCAGCGTATATCTTCATCTTGCTTACAAGTCCCATTTCGTAAGAACGTTTTTCCATCATCTCCGGTTTGTTGCGTGAATAGTTGAACACGGAATAAACAAGCAGAATGATTATAAACAAATACTTCGCGGCAATATTCGCCTTCCCCTTTATAAATTCATCAAACAATTCCACTGAAGAGTTAACAAAGAGAATGAATAGTAGAGGCATTATTGTTAAGAAGAAGCGGTTAATTGGAAGTACATCTCCACCGATAAGTATTATCATTAGCGTATAAATCAGCGCAAAGCCGACAAGCACTTTTTCTTCAAAATTTGTTTTGTTGCGTAGAAGTTGAATTAAAACCGGCACGTAAAATATTCCAAACAGCAAATATTCTTCTACAAAATCGATGTAATACTTCCAGCCCCGTTCAAGAAATTCTATTGTAAACTCTGTTTTAGCATAAAATGTATTTGGGAAAGGATAGCCGTAATAAACTAATCTGAAAATTGTGTGTGCAAGAATAGGCAACAAGTAAATGATTAACGTTTTTTTTATTGATGAATTGAAACTTGCTTTTATTTTCTTGGAAAGCTTGTAATCTTCCGCAGACAAAAAATTTTGGATTAGCTTAAACCCGATTAGCAAGCCGAAGAAAAATATTCCTTCCGGACGGAGAAACGAATTGAGAATTGCAGTAACAACAAAAGCTAAACGCGCTTTATCTTTTTCCCAATCTAGAAAGAAATAAACACTCAGCAATGTGAGAGAAACAAAAAGAGATGTTTCCATTCCACTAACACTCCAGTAAATAAATGGAGTTGTAAAGAGAACCATTACCGGCGCTGTTAGAGCTAACAATGATGAAATTATGGAATCGGGAAAACTCTTCGCGAATATTTTCTTAGCAAGTAGATAAGTTGAAAATAAAATTAGAACACCGAATAAATTGGAGAGAAACTGAGCGGCAGATGGAAAATCAAGATTAAGATTAAGAGCATGAGCAAGAAATGAAACCGCAGAAAGCAGCAGCACCCAGAGAAAATTTGTGTAGCCTTCAACTCTTTCCCCAGTATTAAACACCAAACCGTTTCCATCAACAAAGTTTTGAACATAGCGAAGCGATGTAAACGCATCATCTTGTATAAATTTTGCTTCCGACGCGAGTTTGTAATAAACAGCGATAAGTAGAATAAATCCAAGTATAACCGCCAGCCGCTTAACTATATTTTTATTTTGCAAGAACTGCATAAGGTAAATTTTTGTTGCCCAAATATAGTCAACTCCAATTAAGATTAATTTCCATTATAATGCATCTTCATTTAAGTATGTTCTGATGTGTAGTCTTTACGAGAAATATTTGCGTTAGTGAAAGCAACATTACGAAAATCTTGTTTAGATGTATTGGTTCAAAGAATAGCGGCACGAAACATTATTCTTCTCCTCGTAACTTTTCACTACAAAAAGAGTCAAAATAGATGTCCGTTCAAAATAGTTTTGAAATAATACCAATAATGACAAACTTTAAAAGAACCGTTTTCAAGAGAGCTTCCAAATCATCTTCCAGTTAAAATTTATTAAGGAGTTTTAAATGAGAGAACTATCCAAATCATTCATCACAAGCAGAAAAAACTTTATAACCTTTTTGGCTTATTTCTTATTTCTGTTGCTAGCCGGTTCATCGTTTGCACAAGGAACACGTCTTCTCCGTCAACCGACAATCAATTCGGATAAAATTGCATTCACATACGGAGGAGATTTGTGGATTTGCAATTTAGATGGAAAGGATGTTAAAAGATTAACAAGCACACCCGCCGTTGAAAGCGATCCTCATTTTTCACCCGACGGAAAAATGCTTGCATTTACTTCCAACAGAGCGGGAATCAATAACGTTTATGTTATGCCCGTAGATGGTGGAGACGCAACAAGACTTACTTGGTATCCGGCATCATCCAACGCGCTTGGCTGGAGCCCCGATGGAAAAACAATTATCTATTCCTCCAACCGGGAAACTGCGCCCACATCTTACGATCGATTGTGGACTGTATCTAAAGATGGAGGCTACTCAACATTGGTTTCCAAACAATGGGGAACCGACGCGGCATTCTCCCCCGACGGAAAGAATCTTGTAGTAGATAGAATTTCACGCTGGGATAAAGAGTGGCGGAATTACAGAGGCGGGCAGAATTCATCACTTTATGTGCTTAATCTAAACGATCTAAGTGAAACTCTTATTCCAAACGAACGCACAATTGATATTCAACCGGTTTGGCTTGGCGATATGATTTATTTCCTTTCCGATAGAGACTGGGTTGTAAATGTTTGGTCCTACTCGCCAAAGAATGGTGAGCTTAAACAGATTACAGACTTTTCCGGCTCCGATATTAAATGGCTTAACGCCGGAGCGGGCAAATTAGTTTTTGAACGTGACGGTTATTTAAATCTTTTAGATCCAAAAACTGGCAAAGAAAAACAACTCGAAATAAATGTTACAGGAGACTTTCCTTGGGCAGAAACCAAATGGGAAGATGTTAGCAGTTCTGTTTCTTCTGTTTCGCTTTCACCAACCGGAAAGCGCGCCTTGATGGAAAGCCGCGGAGAGATTTTTACAGTTCCGGCTAAGTATGGCACAGCAAGAAATTTAACAAAGAGTTCCGATGCCGCAGACCGCGCACCTATCTGGTCTCCTAAAGGGGAAAAGATTGCTTGGTTCACTGATAAAGGAAATGAAGGTTACAAATTATTTATCGCCGATCAGGATGGTATTGGTGAAACAAAAACATTATCAATCGGTGAATCAAAGTTCGCATGGATTCCAACATGGTCGCCCGATGGTAAATATATTGCCTTCTGCGATGACGAAGTAAGAATACAGGTAATAGAAATTGAAACCGGAAAAATTACTACTGCCGATATTGGCGGCAATAACATTGAAAGAGGAAACAACGGAATTACTTGGTCACCCGATTCCAAGTGGCTGGCTTATTCAAAAACCGGTACAAATAATTTTAGACAAATTTTTGTTTGGTCGTTAGAAAACAAAACAGCAAAGCCGCTAACAGATCCTTTTGCGGATTCGTTTTCGCCATCATGGGATAGAAACGGAAAGCAGTTTTACTTTCTCGCAAGCACTGATGTAGCCCTCGGCTCGGGATGGGCTAATACTTCATCAATAACTGCCGATCCAACTTATGCCGCTTATTTGATAAACTTAAGAGCTGATGATAAATCCCCTTTCAGTCTCCGCAGCGATGAAGAAAAAGAAGTAAAGGAGAAATCCGATAAAGAAAGTGATAAGAAAACTGATGCAAAGAAAGATGAAGAAAAGAAGGAAAACGGAAAGAAGGAAGATGTAAAGAAGGAAGATGAAGAAAAAAAAGAAAACGGAAAGAAGGAAGAAGTAAAGAAGGAAGATGATAAAAACAGCAAGACCGATAAAAACGATAAGAGTGATAAAGCAGTTAAAAAAGATACTGTTCTAGTAAAAATTGATTTCGACGGAATTGAAAGAAGAATAATTCCCCTCCCTATTCCGGTTAGAGAATACCGTTTTACATTAAGCGGACCGGAAGGCTCTGTATTTATTGCGGAAGCAGTTCCTAACTCACCGGGATTTCTTCTACGTAAGTTTATTCTGGAAAAACGTGAAGCAGAAGATTTCATAAAATCAGCTAGACAGGTTTCGGTTTCCGCTGATGGGAAAATGATTCTCTTCCAAGAAGGAAGTAGTTGGAAGGTAGCTGGCACAGCAGCTCCGGTTGGAACCGGCGGCGATGTATTAAAAATGAATTTGAAAATGAATCTTGACCGCATTAGCGAATGGAATCAGATTTTTGAAGAAGCATGGCGCTATGAAAAAAATCATTTCTATGATCCGAACATGCACGGACGCGATTGGAAAGAAGTATATAAACGCTACTCGCCTCTTATTAAATATGTACGCCACCGTACCGATTTGAATTACATTATTGATCAAGTAAACGGGGAGTTGTCTGTTGGGCATAGTTTTGTTGGCGGAGGAGATTATCCAAAAGGTGATGAAAGCAAAGCCGGTTTGCCGGGAGCTGATTTAATACCGGAAAACGGACGCTGGAAAATTTCAAGAATATTTACTTCGGAAAGCTGGAATCCCGAGTTAACTGCACCGCTTGATAAACCGGGCTTAAAAGTAAAAGAAGGAAATTACATTGTTGGAATAGATGGAACTGAAATTACCGATAAAGATGAAATCTATAAATATTTTGATGGAACAGCTGGCGCTCAAACAGTATTGCATATCAACGATAAACCGGAATTTGAAAAATCTTGGGAAGTAATTATCGAACCGATTGCTTCCGATAGAGGATTGCGCCAAAGAACATGGGTTGAAGACAACAGAAAACTAGTTGATAAATTATCCGATGGAAAACTAGCATACGTTTGGGTTCCTAATACAGGCTCGCCCGGGTTTGTTTCTTTTAACAGATACTTCTTTGCGCAGCAAGATAAAGAAGGCGCTGTTATTGATGAAAGATTTAACGGCGGCGGTCTGCTTGATGATTACATGGTAGATTTGATGACCCGATCATTACGCGCGGCAGTTACTAATGAAGCTCCGAATGGGAAGCATTTTAGATTACCGGCTGGTATTCTTGGTCCAAAAGTGTTGTTGATTAATGAACTCTCCGGTTCAGGCGGCGACTTTTTCCCGTGGGTGTTCAGACATCAGAATGCCGGTCCGCTTATTGGTATGCGCACTTGGGGCGGACTTGTTAAATCATCTACCCATTACAGATTTGTTGACGGTAGTTTCGCAACCGCACCGGATAACGCTGTGTTCGATCCGGTTAAGAAAAAATGGATTGCCGAAAATGAAGGTGTTGCGCCGGATATGGAAGTTAGACTCGACGCGAAATCTTTAGCAGAAGGAAGAGATGTACAACTGGAAGAAGCGGTTAAAGAAACATTAAGACTGCTAAAAGAAAAAGGAAGCATAAAAGTAGAACGCCCGGATTATCCAACACCGGCAGTTAAAAAGTAATTTGAAAAGCCCTCGGCAAAACCCGGGGGCTTTTTTTTGACTAATACACGAACAATGAGTTTGATTATTCTCAGCACCCAATTCTTAAACTTGATTATCAAAACTTCAATAAGTAAGTTGCAAATAACAACGGGGCTCCTTTCTAAGCTTCTACCTGGGGAACCGAGAAACTGCAACATTTACGAATTACGATTTATCCCGCTTCGACAAGCAAAGCGCGGCGAGGAATTACGAAGTAATACCAAATAGATTGTCTTACGAAGAAAAAAAAGTCGGAATGCTTGACTGCCATTTGCTGGCGGAAAACCAAGAATAAAAATGTGACTTCATTAAATAAACTAAATAAAAACCGGTAGATATGATGCACACAAGTGTAGAAGTCAATCGGGATAATTAATAGTTAGCCACATAAATTATGTATGATAAAGAACTAATATTAAAATCGATTGAAAACTCTGGCTTTCCATTTGAGATTGAGTGCAGTGAGAGATTTCGAAAACTAGGATTTTCGGTTAAACCTTCTGTCCAATTTTATGATTTTATTCGTAACAAAAACACCGAAATGGATATTATTGCTACAAAAACAAAATCTGTAAAAACTAATACCGGACATACAATTCATTGTGTTCTGACATTGGCAATTGAATGTAAAAAATATTCATCTCCTGTAATAACATTTGATGCAGAAGACGACAATGTTGAGGAAGTGGGTAATCTTGACTGGGATTATAGATATTGTCATATAAATACATCTCGTGATAAATCTCCAAATTATTTTTCAGTTCCAATTTTTGACTCAGAAAGCACAAATATAAATGTGAAAGCATCTCATCACCATTTCCAAAGTAAAAAGAGAAATTATAATATAACTCAAATCGAAAAGGTGGAAAAACCTAACAAAGTTGCTTTTTACAAATTGAGTAATACAGACGATTTGAGATATAGTATTACTAAACTTGGTCTGTATGCTTATAATTTCCATAAAAAATGGTTTGCAAATATTAACACATCAAAAAATAATTATGAAAAATTAATTACAACACCGGTAATTAATATTTTATTCTTGTTGTTTGTTCATTCTGGTGAACAATTTCAATATGATTTATCTTCAAAGGACATTTATCCCCAAAATCACTCCTCAGTTTTTAGTAATGTTGATTTAGAAAGTGATTCGATTAGTTTTGTCATTGATTTAGTAAAAATTGATGATATAGATGCAGCAATTAAAAAGATTACACTGACTTATGATAATATGCTTAAACACTTAGTAAAATGGTTTCTTGCCCAAAAGAGTGGCTAACCAGCGCCTCAACACGACCGCTTCTTCGATGCGGTCATATTGAGTCGCATTAGGGTTTGGCTTTTCAG
>CAZEDR010000026.1:0-19203 GCA_964510975.1 uncultured Melioribacter sp.
AAAGAGAAATACATTCCGGCAATAAAGAACTCTATAAAAATTCACATGGAAAAAGGCTCAAAAAACAGTTCTTATGTGGATACAGCGATTGTTAAGTTAAAGGAAATTATTTGCGACGTCGAAATAAAAGCCATCAAAACGGAAGATATAGTTTACTTAGCCGGCAACGCGCTGATATCGCTCTGCTCGCAAGCCGAGCCGGAAAAACTGGTTGAATTTATTAATCTGCCAAACGTTGGACAGAGAATAAATGTTATGTCGGCAGTAAAACTTTCGGAATTAATCCATGAAAAGGAAGGCATGGTTGATACTGCTTTGCTGGAATACGCCGCCGGGAAAATAAATAAACGGTTTCTGCTTACCGCTTACGATGTTATGGAACCGGTCATTTCTGAAATTAACAGAGCAAGATTTAATTTGCTGATGAACAGTATAGAAGAATTTTCCACTTAATTATTTTTGGGCGGGGGCAATGCTTCCAACTTAAGAGGTTGTGTGAAAATGGTAAAAAAGTGGTAGGCGCAACTTTCAAGTTGCGGTTTTATTAAAGAAACGCAAGCTGACCCGCTTCGCCAAGCGTTTAGCGAGGCAAGAACTTGCGGCTACCTTTAAGATATTAATATTAACTCAGGTCAGATTCCTACGGAACAGTGGGGCATTTGTTAGTTTAATAAGTTGCGCTACAAAACTGTGCGCCTTTGGCGGATTCAGAATAACAAGAATTTAGTAGCTCCCTTCTCCTACACCGCCGCTAACAATTTTAACACTTGCGCTCGCGCCAATTCTATCGGCACCGCTTGCAATCATCGCTCTGGCGTCTTCAGCCGTTCTTACACCGCCGGAAGCCTTAACACCCATATCGGAGCCAACTACAAGCCTCATAAGCGCTATATCGCCCGCAGTAGCACCACCCTTGCTGAACCCGGTAGAAGTTTTTACAAAATCCGCTTTAGCTTTTTTACTCAATACGCATGCTTTAATTTTTTCTTCGTCGGTAAGCAAAACAGTTTCTAGAATTACTTTTGTTAAAACTCTGGATCTCTTTCCGGCAAGCACTACTTGATTGATGTCGTTGAAAACATAATCGTAATCACCTTGCTTTAACATGCCTATGTTTATTACCATATCAATTTCTTGCGCACCGTTTTGAATTGCTTGTTCTGCTTCAGCTCTCTTCACTTCCGTAGTTGTTGCGCCCAACGGAAAACCGATTACGGTACAGACTTTTACCACTGATCCTCTCAGCAAATCGCGACACATTTTAACATAGCAAGGATTAATGCATACACTCGCAAAGCTGTAAGTTCTTGCTTCGCTGCATAACGTTCTAATTTCGTCCGGCGTTGCATCCGGTTTAAGAAGCGTATGGTCGATCATTCTTGCAACTGTCTGATCAATCTTCTGCACTTCAACACCAATTCCGGCGGCAATTCTTTCAGCGCCGTTGGTAATAATATTTTTAACCGCTGTCGGCTGATCTATAACATTTCTTTCCCAGCCGGCACAAGTACCGCCGGTGCAGTAAAAATTTTGGAGTGCTTTCTCGATGAATACTTCGGATACTACTTTGTCAATTATTGTTGAATTCATATTTATTTCAGTTTTTGATTAGTCATTTTTATATATGCAAGAAAAGTGTTTTGAAGCAGCATTGCAATCGTCATCGGTCCAACTCCTCCCGGAACCGGAGTGATGTAGGAAGCCTTTTGAGAAACTTCCGCATAATCCACATCGCCGACTAACTTATAGCCTCTCTTCTCCGATGCGTCTTCAACTCTGTTAATGCCTACATCTATTACTGCGGCACCATCTTTAACCATATCAGCTTTTATGTAATTCGGTTTGCCTATTGCAGCAATTAAAATGTCAGCTTGCTTTGTAAAGTAAGAAATATCTTTTGATGCTGAATGGCAGATTGTAACAATTGCGTTAGCTCCCTCTTTCTTCAGCAATAGAAGATTAGCAACCGGCTTTCCTACAATATTGCTTCTTCCTACAACAACAACATGTTTTCCGTCAGTTGGAATTTTGTACCGTTTAAGAAGTTCAACAACTCCATGCGGCGTACAAGGAAGTAGAGCATCTTTTCCAATTACTAGATTGCCTACACTTATCGGGTGAAATCCATCCACATCTTTCTTCGGATTAATTGCTTCAATAACTTTATCTTCATCAATATGCTTCGGCAGCGGCAGCTGAACAAGAATTCCATGAATGGTTTCATCGGTATTATATTTTTGAACCAGCGCCAATAAATCTGCTTCACTAATATCTTCCGAAAGTTTTTCCACAATAGAGCGCATACCAATTTCGTGGCAAGCTTTAGCTTTGGAATTTACATAAGTTTCGGAAGCCGGATTATTTCCTACAAGAATTGTAACTAATCCGGGGACCTCAAGCGCAACCGATTTCAGCCAGTCACATTTTTTTTTCAGTTCTTCTCGAATCTCTGCAGCTACTTTCTTTCCATCTATTATCGTTGCCATAAACTTTATTGCTCTTATTATTCTGTAACTTCTTGAACTTGTCTATCGAACTCCGGAATAAATATTCTTTCTATTCCAATAGTTTTTCCGGTTTCGGAATCCACTCTAATAAAAACACCGGTTAAATGAACATTGTCTGTTGCTGTCTGATATTTCTGCGGCGTTTGATATAAGAAACGGTTTATTGCCGCGTCTGTTTTCATTCCAATAACAGAATCGTAAGGACCGGTCATTCCAACATCAGTAATGTAACTTGTTCCACCTTTTAATATTCTTTCATCGGAAGTCTGTACGTGAGTATGTGTTCCAACTACTGCCGATACTTTCCCATCGAGAAACTGAGCAAGCGCCAGTTTTTCCGCAGTTGCTTCTGCGTGGAAATCTATGAAGATCATCTTTGCTTCATGCTTGATCTTGGCAATTACCCATTCGGCTGCTCTAAAAGGGCAATCGATTGGAGACATATAAGAACGGCCTTGCAGATTTATTACGGCTACTTTTCCTTTTGGAGTGTCTGCTATGTAATAACCGTTTCCAAATGTTCCTTTAGGATAATTTAACGGACGCAAAGCGCGCGAATCTTTCTTCAAGTAATCTTGCGATTGATGCTTATCCCAGGTATGGTTGCCGCCGGTGATTACAGTAACTCCAAGCTCAAAAAGGATTTTAGCTTCCCGCTCTGTACAACCTTTTCCATCGGCGGCATTTTCGCCATTCGCTATGATTAAGTCTGTTCTATATTTTTTTTGTAAGCTAGGCAGCCACATTCTAACAATGTCTAAACCCGGATCGCCTACAATATCACCAATAAATAAAATATTTGTCGTCATTTGCTCTCATCTTTAGTCAAAATATATCTAAAATGAACTGGATAAGAAAATTTCTCATCGTTTTGTTTTTTACTTAAATTTGTTACATGAACGGTGAAAATAAAATAGAATCTATTCCCTTTGAAGAAGCCGAATACTGCGTTTTCGACTTTGAAACGACCGGTGTTTCCGCCAGATCCGATAAAGTAATTGAAATAGGTATGGCTCGAATCAAAAAAGGAAAAATTGTTGATACGTTTTCCTCATATATAAATCCCGGCAGACCGGTTCCCTATTATATTACTACAATCACTGGAATTACAAATTTCGATGTAGAAGACGCACCTTATTTTGAAGAAGTTTTTCCCAAGATCAAAGAATTCATTGGAGATTCTGTTCTGGTTGCACATAATCTTGGTTTTGATATTGCCTTCTTGCGTAATGAATGTATGGCTTCTGAAAATGAAATGATCCCCAATGAAGCAATTTGTACACTAAAGCTGGCTAGAAAGCTTTTCCCGGCATTGCCTAGCAAATCTTTGGGAAACATAGTTAAGCATTTCAAAATCCGCCACCGGGATGTTCATCGAGGTTTAGGCGATGCAACTGCTAAGTTTTGATTAAGATGTTCAAGACGCTTCGTGAAGATCACAATGTCGATTCAATTAACGATTTAATTTCATTTCAAAGCTCAACCTTTATTCCGGCAAAGCTGAACACAACAAAGAAAAAATTAACTGATGATTTATTTCGTGCCCCGGCTTTACCCGGTGTTTATTTTTTCAAAAACCCGAAAGGAGAGATTGTTTATATCGGTAAAGCAAAATCTCTTAAGGATCGTGTAAAAAATCATTTTATGAGTAATGCCCTTCGCAAATCGAAAAAGATTGTACAGGCAGCTAGTTCATTGGAGTTCCAAACTACAAATTCGGAACTGACCGCACTTCTTGCTGAGGCTGAGCTGATTAAAGTTCACAAGCCCCGTTTCAACACGATGCTTAAGAATTTTCCCCGAAGTTATTTCATTCGCATAAGCGCCTCGGAAAATTTTCCTACTGTAGAAACAGCAAGTTCTTTTGAATTTGACGGTGCTGATTATTACGGACCATATCCTAATCGTAATTCTGTTTCAGAAACAAAAGAAATTATCGATCGGGCTTTTCAGTTGCGTGAATGTGACTTCAAGGAATTGAGCAAAGGGAGAAAATGTTATTTAATGGACATACAAAGATGCAAAGGTCCATGCATTGAAGAGAATATTAATGATGATTATCAAGAAGAATTATTACGTGTACACGAATTTCTGAGCGGACATAACCAGTCAGCTGTAGATAGACTTCTCAATAAGATGAAAGAGCTAAGTGAAAAACAAAAATTTGAAGAAGCGGCTCAGATTAGAGATGTCTTACAAAGAATTCTAAATCAATTACAACGTTCATCCATACTTTCAGAACCGTTGAACAAAGCGAATGTATTAATAGAGATTTCCAACACTCCTAAAAATGAATATGTACTTCTGCTCGAAGGGAAAATGTATTTCAAAGAATTATTTGTGGAAAAAGATTCCTTAAAACTTGAGACTGCATTAAATGAATATTTTGACGGATCAATCGATGTAAGAAAAGAACTTTCTCAAAAGGATTTGGAACGATTGAAAATAGGTTTAAGCTGGTTAATTAGAAACCGGGGACAAATTAAAATCCATTACCTAAAGAATTATTCTTGCGCTGAGGAATTAGGTGCAGATTTTCTTTTCGTTAAGAATTAACTATTGCAATGCATAATGAGTAATAAAATATCTTGCTAACCAAGCTGTGATTAGTATAAGGGCGAAATAGATCACTACTGATCTCATCGACTTCTTTGTTACGACTACTGTAGAACGAAATCCCCTCCACCCGCATTGCTTACATCTGTAGTTCTTAAAAAATGTAGTGCGACGGACTATTTGTTCCCACATGTTTCTTGCACGCGATCTATGTAGCGTAGCAAGACTATTACAGCTAGGACATCTTGATAATTGCGGGTTTCGATAGATAAAGACTTTAGATATTGCCATAACACCACATAATTTCTGAATAAAGATAGCAACAAAATTTTTGGGTTGAAAATAAATTTATCACTTGTTTAAGATCTTACTGTACAGCTTCTGGTTCTCTAAAATTTTACAAGCAATATCGTATTGTTTATCAAACATCAAAGATTCTCTTAACCGCTTCTCTTTGCCCCCCGTCCGTGCAATCAATTCCTCACGGATGAAGTTGTAGATATCATCTTTGTACTTTTGAATTTCATTTGAATGATTAGAGTCGAACTCAGTTTTCATTTTTTCCAACTGATCAACAAATTTTTGATCTAGTTTTTCATCAAGCGCGGCAGCCTTTAATTGATCTATAAGTTTTTCCGATTTCGAGACAAACTCAAATTTTTCCTTCGCTAAATAGGAAGAAAACTCGTTAAGTAATTTTTGCTGAGAAATTGATGCAATATCTAATGAAGGATTAATATTATAATAATGCGTAGCAAATTTGAAGTATACGCCTTCCGCCAATAATCTCTTAACTAATTCCGAATTACTGATATTTTTCACTACAGTATCGGGCATAATTCCACCAGCGGAATAAACCGTGCGCTTCTTATCAGTCTTAAATTCTCTTTTGGTAATGCTATGGTCAGTCTCAAAGATTTTCCCTTTATCCGAATAATTAATCTTTTGGATTGATCTGCCGCTTGGTGTGTAATACCTTGCCGTTGTTAGCTTAAGAGAATTGTTATAAGGAAGAGGCAATATTGTTTGCACTAATCCTTTTCCAAAGGAATTCGTTCCAAGAATAACTGCTCTATCGTGATCTTGCAACGCTCCGGCTACAATTTCTGCTGCCGAGGCTGTCCCCTCATCAATTAGAAGCACCACTTTTGTCTCGGGAAGAATTGGTTCTTCCAACGAAAAATGATTTTTCACATTTAAGGAGTCTCTTCCTTTTACAGTTACAACGAGTTGCCCTTTCTGCAAGAACTTCTCGCACACGTCAATCGCTGCATCAAGTAAACCACCCGGATTTCCGCGAAGATCGATAACCAATGAATTAATTTCTTTCTTTGCCTTTAGACTCAACAAAGCTTTTTTAACTTCTTCTCCGGCAGTCTGAGAAAAACCACTCAGTTTCAAATAAGCATTGTTGCTATTCTCCGGAATAAAACCATAGTATGGAACATTCTTTATTTCAATTTCTTCGCGGACTAAATTAAAAACCATTGGGTCCGAAGAATTTTCTCTTTTTACGGTAACAGAAAGACTTGTACCAACATCTCCTTTTAAAAAGTCCCCTAACCGATCGTAATTATCTTTGCCTATTGATTGATCGTTAATTTTGATAATTACATCACCAATCCGCATTCCTTGTCGTTGTGCTGAAAAACCTTCTATTAGATCAACAACGGTAATTTCACTATTTCTAACACCAATGGTAGCTCCAATACCGCCATATTTCCCTTTTGTAATAATCTCGATGTCTTTCTGCTGGGAGATATCGATAAAGTTTGAATATGGATCAAGCGTAGAAAGCATTCCTTCTATTCCGGCAATCATAAAATTTTCCGGATTAAGATCATCAACATAATTTAATGCCACTTCTTTATATACACGTCCAAAAATTTCTATGCTTTTATTTATTTCAAAATAAATATCATTATCACGCGTAAAAAAACCGGAAAAAATAAATACAGCCAAGGCTGAATATAAAACTCTCTTCTTCATCAAATCATCCTTTCGAATATTCTGTTATTTCATCAACAATAATTTTGTGGATTTGCTCTATTGTTAAGGTTCCTTCAATCTTTCTAAATCTTTTTTCTTTTTCAGCTAGGTAAAGGTAACCTTCTCTCACCTTTTCGTAAAAATCCATTTTTGATCTTTCAATCCGATCAAGTTGTACATGTTTAACAAGTGCTTTTCTTCTAACTACTTCATCTATTGGAATATCTATTAAAAAAGTTAAATCGGGGACGGCTTTACCGATTACAAATTTTTGCAGCTCGGAAACAAATTCCAAATTTATTCCTCTTCCGAAAGCTTGATATGCTATTGAAGAATCATGAAACCTATCTGAAATTACAAAAGCTTTTTTATCAAGCAATGGAATGATTACTTCTCCGACTAATTGAGCACGGCTTGCAGCAAATAAAACAAGTTCAGTCTCTATCAGCATTTCCGAATTTTTCTTGTCCAGCAAAATATTTCTGATTTTTTCCGAAATGTTTGTTCCGCCGGGTTCGCGTATAATTTTTACTTTATGACCTTCTTCAATTAATAATTTTTCAAGCAACTGTACTTGAGTTGACTTACCGCAAAAGTCTAAACCTTCAAATGTTATGAACATGTTAGTATTGTTTTATTATGTATTCTAGTTTTTTAGGTTCTGCCGATATTGCTTTGGTAAAATTCGGAACAATAATTTCCGGTTCTACCTTTCCCCCCTCTTCTTTTAACGCTTCCCAATAATCAACTAAAACTTTAATACTGTCGTTTGTAAGCCTACCAAGTTTGTTTATTCCGCCTCTCAAAACTATATCTAGTTTAGAAGGATAAAGAATAAGTTCTTTTGAAGCCGGTACATTCTTTACTTCAATCGGGATTCCGCTAAAACTCTTTTCAACGATTTTCTGAACTTCAACATCCATTCTTATGCGATTCACAGAGTATCTAACACCCGGAATCTCTTGCAATTGTATGTAAGAACTAATTGTTTCCGATAAATCATTGAACTCTTGAACTGTTGTGTTGATAGAATCAATCGACTGCAAAAGAGAATTTGAACCAAATATTTCTACAGTTGATGGCTGCAATATGACTTGAGATGTAGAATCAAATCCCGGCTTAAAATTCAGTCTAAAATTATTTGAGATTCTTACAACCTTCGAATTGATTCGGTCAATATCGAATTCGATTTGCGAAGGGGAAATTTGCAAAATCTGCATCGATGGGAAAAGCCACTGATTCGATTCAATGAAGTCTCCCAAATCTTTTTTGTGTCGTCCGGTTCTTTTATGAACCGAAACGTAGAAATCAGTATACGAACCAACAGTAAGCTTCGCTAATTCCCATCCCTTTCCCTTCACTTGCAAATATGATTCAGTTAATGAAGTATATCCAACTGAATAGTTCTTGGGTAAGTCAGTATATACAATACGAGCTTTGATCGTAGCAATATAATCTTGCGACATAGCCACAATTCCCCAGAAAACTGCGGATAATAATGCAATAAATGAAATGGTTATTATTTTTTTCTTCATGTTTAAATATAAAAAAAACTCCACAGACGTGGAGTTTTGCCAAACTCATTTTTTCGGATAGTAATTATCGGATCTGATTAAAGAATTCGATTAAAACTTCTCTATTTGCTCTTGAAATTTGCCTTCCCTTTATCGGAAAATTCTCGAATGTACGGGCTAAGTGACGAAGTTTATGTACATTCAATCCCAATAGTTCGCTTTCGGGAGGAACAGTAACTCCATCTGAAATAATTGGTTCATTTTCATCTGAAGCAGTTTCTTCTTCAGAAATAACTTCTTCTGCTTCTTCCAAAGCTTCCGATTTCAATTCTTCAATTCTGGAAATTACCGGCTTTCCAACTTCTGCTTTTTTAGTTTTTTCTTTTTGCTCTTTTTCAACTTGGCTAAAGAGAGAATCACCCACAGACTTCTCTTCCACCCTTTCTTTCACCTTTTTTACTTTAGGTAAAACTTCTTCCTTTTGCTCTTCCAGAGGCATATCAGAGATTAAACATTCAATCTGATCATCCGGGCGAGGAATTACATGAGCTGCAACAAGCTGACCAACTCTTTGAGCCGCGGCTGCTCCGGCATCTACTGCTGCTTTTACTGCCGCAACTTCCCCTACAACTTTGATTGTAACTAATGCCGCTGTAATTTTTTCTTTGCTAACCAGCTTAACATTGGCTGCTTTTACCATCGCATCAGCAGCTTCAATAGCGCCAATCAACCCTTTGGTTTCTATAAGTCCAAGTGCTAAGAGCATAACGTAAAATTACTTAGTTCGTTTTGGAAGAATAAGTTCTACGTCTGTATGAGGACGTGGAATAACGTGTACTGATACTAATTCACCTACTCTTTGAGCTGCAGCAGCACCGGCATCTGTAGCTGCTTTTACAGCACCAACATCGCCGCGAACCATTACAGTTACATATCCGCCGCCAATCGTTTCTTTACCTAATAATTCTACTTTAGCCGCTTTTACCATTGCGTCTGCAGCTTCAATAGCCCCAACTAATCCTTTTGTTTCAATCATTCCAAGTGCATCAAGTGTCATATTTTTGCTCCGAATTTGATTTTTATTTGTTTACAAAATAGTTCATATAGTTAAAAATGTCAAAATAATAAACGCCCAATTAGAGATACCTTTTGGGGTGTTAATTGTTCTTTAAGTAATCTTCCAGAATGACTGCTGCTGCGTTTTTATCAACCAACCCTTTGTCTCTTCTCTTCTTTTTTGAAGGAACAGATTCTATGATCCGCTGCTTGGCTATCTCCGAAGAATATCTTTCATCAACAAAAATGATTTCCAAAGAGATATATTTTTTTATTTCCTCAACAAATTCATGTACTGCTTTGCTCGTAACAGATTCATCTCCGCTTTCCTTAAAAGGCATTCCAACTAAAATTCTAACCACACTGTATTCGGTGAGAAGCCTTTTAAATTTTTCGGGAAAGGTAGAATCGTTTAAAAGAGTTACTAAGGGATAAGCAAATATATTTAGCGGATCAGTGATTGCAATTCCAATCCGTTTGATACCGTAATCGAGTGCAAGCGTTCTTTCTTCTTTCAATCTCTAAATCATTCCTTCCTTTCTTTTTTGCTTCTTTCCGTTATTATTGGTTTTCCGCATCGAATCTTTCTACAGTGTAAATGCCTTTATTCTTTTTCAAGCGTTCTATTAACTTGTTTAAATGCTCAATATCCTTTACATAAACTGTGATAGTTCCTTTGAACATGGAATCTTGTGTAGCAATATTAACCGACTTAATGTTTGTATTCTGATATGTAGTAATGCTGTTTGAAATATCCTTTAACAATCCGGGCATATCATCGCCGCGCAGAGTAATACCGGCAACGAAAAATGTATTGTTAGCTTTCGGCCATCCAACCGGAACTAATCTCTCCTCGCCGGCTTTAAGCATATTAATCAAATTCTTGCAATCCTTGCGGTGAATCTTTATTCCTTCACCAATCGTTACATATCCAATCACGGGATCACCGGGAATAGGGCTGCAGCATTTGGCGTAGGTATAAGCCAGTCCTTTATGATCACCTTCAACTACTACTGTTCCAGCAGATGTTCTTGCAATATCTACAAATTTATCAAATCCGACTTCGGGAGCTGCTCTTTGTTCTTGTTCCGGTTCCGGATTTAATATTTCATCCAGATTAAATTTATCCATTGCAACCGCACTGTAAAACTGACGGTGATTATCATACTTCAGTTTGCGGGCTAGTTTAGTTACATCATCGGGAGTAAAAGTAAGCTTGAGTTTTTTAATTTTCTTTTCCCAAATCTCTTTTCCGGTTTCGTAAAGTTTTTCCTCTTCCTTGTTTAGAAACTTACGAACGTTATTCTTTGCTTTGTGAGTTTGAAGAAACTGAAGCCAACTTTTATTCGGTCTCTGATTTTTAGATGTGATAATTTCAACTTGATCGCCGCTGTGCAGAACAGTATCTAGTGGAACAATCTTGCCGTTTACTTTTGCGCCGATGCAGTGGTAACCAACATTACTGTGTACTTCGAACGCGAAATCAACCGGAGTTGAATTCATCGGCAAGCGGCGTAAATCTCCTTTCGGGGTAAATATATAAATTTCATCCTGGAATAAATTTAGTTTGAAACTGGCAATAATTTCTTTTGAGGCTTCATCTTTGGAAGCGTTCTCGAAAATATCGCGGACCCAGTTTACCCAGTCTTCCAAATCTTGATCTTGCGCGGCTACATGTTCTTTATATTTCCAGTGTGCGGCAACACCTTTCTCCGCAATCTCATGCATCTTGCGTGTGCGTATCTGAACTTCTACTAACTTGCCTTCCGGACCAATAACAGTTGTATGTATAGATTGATAATTATTCTTCTTCGGGATGGAAATAAAATCCTTAAAGCGGTCGGCAATCGGTTTGTACAATTGATTTACCATACCAAGCACATAATAACAATCGTTTGAATCGTTACTTTCGATGATAGCGCGAATTGCAAGTAAATCATAAATGTCTTCGAACGGTCTATTCTGCATTACCATTTTACGGTAAATGCTGTAAAGGTGTTTCGGCCTTCCGCTTATTTCATACTTCAATCCATGTTCATCAAGCTGTTCACGTATCGGTTTAGAAAATCTTTGAATAAACGCTTCACGGTCGCGGCGCGTATCTTTTATTTTCTTAGCAATATCATCATAAGCGTCTTTGTTTAAATACTTAAACGCGAGGTCTTCCATTTCCCATTTCAGAATTCCAAGACCAAAACGGTGAGCAAACGGAGCGTAAATCTCTAACGTCTCTTTCGCAATTCGTCTCTGCTTCTGCGGCGAAACAAATTCAAGAGTGCGCATGTTGTGAAGTCTATCCGCAAACTTTACCAAAATAACACGCACATCTTTAATCATCGAAAGAAGCAATTTTCTGTAGTTCTCAGCTTGTGTTATTTCTTGTCCCTTGAACACACCGCCTATTTTTGTAACGCCGTCAACTATCTCGGATACTTCCAAACCAAATTCTTTTGTAATAAACTCAAGACTAATATCGCTGTCTTCAACTACATCGTGCAATAAGGCGCTAACGACAGAAATATCATCCAGCGAAATTTCTTTTGCGACTATCATCGATACTTCGTAGGGGTGATTGAAGTAAGGCTCACCCGATGCACGGAAATCATTCTTGTGCGATTCGTAACTCAACTGAAATGCTTTCTTAATCAGTTCCTCATTTACCGATGGAAGATTCGACCGGCAATTGACGAGTAGATCGTCCAGCATTCTCTGATGTTTTATGCTAAATGTGATTTCCATTGCGTTATCGCTTAATTAAAAAGTACCGAATGTTCTATCGCCGGCATCGCCGAGTCCCGGTAATATATAACCGATATTGCTTAGCTGTCTATCAAGCGCGGCAGAAAATATTTGAATATCGGGATGCTCTTCTTCCATTTTTTTTATCCCTTCCGGAGCCGCTATTAGACAAGCTAAGATACAATTGTTTGCGCCCTTCTTTTTCAAGGAATTAAATGATGCTACCGCACTTCCTCCGGTTGCAAGCATTGGGTCGAGAACAATTGTTACTGATTGGTCCAAATTCGACGGAGCTTTGTAGTAATAATCAATTGGTTGCAAGGTAACTTCATCACGCTGCAAGCCAATGTGTCCAACTTTAGCATCGGGAATCATTTTCAAAAACGCATCAACCATGCTTAAACCCGCGCGCAATACCGGAACAAGTACAATTTGTTTTTTCAGTCTGTACCCTTTTGTTACTTCAAGCGGTGTTGCTACTTCTATTTCGGTAAGTTCAAGCATTTTAGCAAGCTCGATAGCAATTGCATAGGATACTCTGTTTAATGCCGCCCGGAATGCCGCAGTATCTGTTTCTTTATTGCGCAGAATTGTTACATCTCTTTTTACCAAGGGATTATCAATAAGATTGAAGTTTTTCATTTATTTCCTTTTTCGATTTTTTTACCTAGAAGTGAAAGTAGATTAACAAATGGAGAAAGGGGCGGCGTATAATTAAAGTTTTGTTTAGCCAATTCACTAACCTTCATTTTGTTTTGAATGAGAACACTGATTAAATCAGCGTAACCAATTACTTCGTTACCACCATAAAAATTTGCGCCAAGAATTCTCTCGCTTCCAATTTCATAAACTATCGTTCCGTAACTGCTTCTTGAACCGGGCATTACTTTTACAAGATTGTTGGCTTCGGCGCTAAGTGTATTCACTCTTAAATTGTGAAGCTTGCATTCATCAGCGTTCAATCCAATTCCGGCAAATACACTTTCGAACAGTTTAACCGAGATATTTTTAATTACAGGCTGAGCAAAATTGTTTCCACCGGCAGCGTTTTCTCCGGCAACATAACCGAAATCTCTTGCGTATGTTGCAAGCGGAATGAATTCCGTTCTGTTTGTTACTCTGTTTACCACTTCAATACAGTCACCCGCAGCAAAAATATTTGAATCGCTTGTGCGCAGTTTTGAATCCACTTTTATTCCGCCGCGAGGACCAATATCAAGTTTTGCAGCCAACGCTAAATCAACATTCGGTTCAAAACCAATTGCTTGTATTACCAGATCAATTTCTTTCCGCCAGCCATCTATTTCGATGCTCTTAACATTCTCTTCACCGTAATAAAATTTAGGTGAAGCGATTCCGCCGTAAAACTCTATTCCCTTTTCGGCAAGTAAATCTTTTATTTTATTTTTTATTTCCGGCTCGGTACTTGGCATCGGAAGCAATTCTTTTTCAATCAGAATTACTTCACAGTTTAGCGCTGAAAGAGCCTCGCACAATTCCAAACCGATATAACCGCTTCCCACGACCAAAACTTTTTTAGCGTTCTTCTGCTTTATGTATTTCTTAACTGCTAATAAATCTGCGACAGTCTTAAATGTAAAAATGTTAGTCAGATTCGATGAAAAACACTCAAGCCTTTTTGCTCTTGATCCCGTGGCGAGTATCAGTTTATCGTAAGGAAAATCTATGAGATGATTACTTACTAAATTTCTTGCTGAGATTGTTTTTGTTTTGCGGTTTATTTTTTCAACTCTATGTTTGGTAAAAACCTTAACCCCTTTTTCAGCTTCAAACTTTTCAGGTGTGTAAAAAACAATCTTTTCGTAATCGTTAATTACATTGGAAAGCACATAAGGCAACTCGCAAGTGCCGGTAGAAATAAAATCTCCGGCTTCAAACATCACAACATTGGCTTTGGAATCAACGCGCTTTGCCTTGGCTGCAGCAGCCGGACCGGCAGCATTTCCGCCAACAACTATTATATTTTTCTGCGGTGACTGGTAAATCACTTTCGTGTTTTTCCTTTAATTACCGCCAAATATAAAGAATTTGGAGATTAGAAATTTCTTAGTATTTATTGCTTTTCTTAAGCACATAATTTGATTTAAAATAAACAAGCCGCTTAAAAAACTTTTAAGCGGCTTGTTAAGACATGTTCTAAATCAAAACTCAATTTCGAAACCGCCAACAGGCATAAAGCTAAATCCGTAAACTTTATCATAGGTACCATCTGAATTGTAAGAATATCCAACTTCGTTTTTCGTATTAAATAAATTCTGAAGCGAGAGATAAACTGAAATTGACCATTTATCCATATGGAAGCGTGAGGTTAACTCAAGATCGAACCTTTGATAATCTTTCATTCTGGCAGAATTAACTTCGCTTGCTTTCGAAACCCAAGAGCCGTCATGCCATTTAACTTCGCCGTTATAATTAATTTGTGTCTGTTCGTTTGTTGTGTAATACATTGGCGTGTAGGTATTTCCGCTTGCGTATCTGTACTTCATACTAATTTCCATATCATTTGAAAATGGAAGTATGTAAAAAGGAAATTTCATATAAAATGGCAGATCATCTATTTTACTTCTTAATTCTTTGAATCTTTTTCCAACGATTATAGTAAACATTGTTGGATATTCGTACGCTGATGAATACTCGTAGGTTTTTGTACCAATTACATTATAGTTGGCGTCAAAAATATTTTTTGGAGCTTTGTATTTACTGTACATTTTAGAAAATGATAAAGTGCCGTAAAGATCATCAACGAGTTTTTGCTGCAACAAAACCTCGAAACCATATGTTTGAGCTTTACCATCATTTGTATAAGCCACTTCGGAATTTTGACGGTACATTCTGTTATCGGAATTAATGAATGTAGAATCAATAAGCAAATTATCGTTGTTTTTATAATAGGCTTCTAGAGAAAGTTTTAAGCCTGGGGAAAGAATATGCTCATAACCAATTACAAAGTGGCGCGAGTGTGAAGAATTCAGGTCCTTGTTTAGTCCTAAGTTTTTGCTGTCGAAATACTCTGTTGTAAAACTTTGGTAATACTCGCCGTAGCTGAAATTAATATTTGATATATCCGGTAACAGGTAATATGAAAATGATATTCTTGGAGCCAGGTTTCCTTTCTTTGTAATGGAAACATAGTCGTATCTCAAACCTAAGTTAAGAATCATTTTCTCATCGAAGAGTTTAAATTTATTATTCAAATACCAATAAGCTTTATATTCAGAAAAAGGATCGGTCGAGTTTAAAGAAGACTGTGCTTTAACATTAACAATTTCCCATAATCCGCTTATTGGGTTTTTATATCTAACGATTCTATCTTGCGGAAATTCATCCAGATACTCGCTGCTGAAAAATTTTACTGCAGCACCGGCACTTAGTTCGTATGTTTTATTTGCGAGCCAGTTGATCTCAGGTTTTATTGTGTAATCTTGTATAAAACTCTTTAGTTTGTAATAATGGGATTCTTTAAGCGTGTTATTATCTTTTATTGCTCCCTCTGAATCATACACATACTCGGCAAAGCGGTCGAATACATTTAGATCCCAAATATATTTGCTTGTGTAAATTGTTAAGAGAGAATATAAATTATTTGACCATAAGCTTCTGAGAGTTCCACCAATAGCATATTGCTTTGAACGAACGTCAACTCTGTCCGAGTTAACTGTGTCTCTCAAATTTGTTTTAAAAGGACGGTCATCGGTTGGAGCACCCTTAATGTTAATTTTGTCATTCCCAAAAATTCCGGTGATTGAGAGCTTGTGCTGCGATGAAAAATCATAAACAATCTTTCCTTGTATATCATAATAATCGGGAACTGAAGTTAAACCAAAAGCGCTTGCAATTAAATCGATGTAGCTTTTTCTTGCAGAAATTAACCAAGAACCTTTACCATCATTAATGCCTCCTTCAAAAACACCGCCTATTCCTGCCATACTCATATTTATATCACTGTTAAAACCAGAATTTCTTCTTCCTTCTCTTGTTGTAACAAATGCAGCAGAGGACATTTTATCGCCGTATTTTGATAAAAATCCACCGGCAGAAAATGTAATATCTTCAATAAGATCTGCATTTATCATGTTAATCGGACCGCCGGAGTTTTGCGGATTTGGATAGTGATTTGTAGAGTGCAATTCCATGTTATCTAGTACAGTTAGGTTTTCATTTGGAGCGCCGCCGCGTACAAGCAATTCGTTCGATTGGTCACTGCTGGTGCTTACACCGGGCAAAGCTTGGATCATTCTTTGGTAGTCTTGTGAATTTCCGGGAGACCTTTTTATTTCTTCCGCACCTAACGAAATTGAACTTACTAAATTGTCTTTCAATGCCTTGTCAAAATAATCTGCTTTTACTGTCACTTCCTTGAAATCAATCGCGGTCGGTTTTAATTTTATATTAATCTGAGTCTCTCTACCGGATTTAACAATAACGTCTGTTTTAATAATAGTAGAGTACCCAACAGCCGAAACTTTCATCGAATAACTTCCTACAGCTACCTTAAGCCTATAATCTCCATTTAAATCAGAAACAGTTCCGGTAGTTCTTAATTCGGTAATAATTATTGTCGCGCCAATGATTGGCTCAAACGTATCGGCATCAGTTATTTTTCCAGTTACAACATTCTGCTGTGCAAAAAGCATCACATTCAGAAAGAATAGAGCAATTACTAAATAAGTTTTTCGCATTTTTTTATTTCCTATTTTGAATAATGTTTTCCAGGAATGAGACGTATTCATTGAAAGCATTTAGTCCTTTACTGGTAATCTTAACAGTTGTTTTCGGTTTATTTTTACTGAAACTTTTTTCGATGCTAACGTAACCGGCTTCATCCATTTTTTTAAGGTGGGTGCTCAAATTGCCGTCAGTTAATCCAAGAATTTCTTTGATATACGTGAACTCGGCTATTTCAGCTGTAACCAGCAACGAAACTATACCGAGCCTAATTTTCGAGCTAAGCACGTCGTCCAGCTTGCTGTAATCCGGATGTATCATTGGTGAAATTCCTCACGCGTGGTGTATTTAAGATAAAGTGAAGGTAGAACTTGACCGATTAGCATCGCTGTGCCGAACATTAAATCAAATAATTCAAATGGAACGAAATAGGATAAAATTCCGCTCAAATAGAAAACTGCTGCTGATACGTAAACCGGTTTTATCTGAAAAGCGACTGCAACAACTGTGTAATTTATTGCTAAAATGAAACTTATTATTTGTACCGTTATATCGTTAACTGGAATTTTACCTGTAAGAACCGGAACGAAGCTGACAAGAAAAAATACTACATAAGATGCATTCCAAAGAGTAGCAAACATCTTTGAAATGGTATTTAGTACTTTGATTTTTTTGTAATATTTTCTTGAATCATAAACTGAATAGGATATTCCTATTGAAAAGCAGATTACCCAAACAACAACTTGGTAGTCAATCAAGTGGGCAAAATTCAAATAAGCGCCGACATAACAAGAAATTGTAACGAGAATCCCCCACACTATCATCTGCCCAAAATTTCTATGCATTTGGTCATTTCTACTTTGGAACAGCATATTTTTAATATACTGCACATTTTCTAACGCTTCATTTGAATTCATTTTCGTTTTTCCTTTAATATTCTTACTTATGAACTTTTTTCTTCAAAGTACTTTGTTTTTCAAAGTTGAATATAATGGAATTTTGTAATGAAAGCGACTTTTTTTTAAGCTAAATGTTTTTTCTGTGTTGGATCAAAATGTTATAGAATAACAGTTAGGTAAAATTGTGGGAATCAATAAAGACAAAACCGTTTTCTCAGGCAGCATTTCCGCCAATAACAATAATATTTTTCTGCGGGGTCTGGTAAATCACTCGCGCGGTTTCTCTTATTTAACGCCAAGTATAAAGAATTTAGAATTGAGATTTTTCTGTGATGGAGTGTGAGCAAATAGGTGTAATCAGATTAGCCTTTTTTTAACTTCTTTGCCGGAACTTTAATGATTTTGCCATCTTGAGAAATAATTAAATTATCATCCTCTTTAGCGCGAGCCTCAATCAATTTTTCAATAGCTGCTTTTATACCGCTAAAGATTTTATTCCTTAATTCGCTTCTATCTTTCATACTGTATTCGCCTTATTGTGTTCCAAATTTGCTCATTAAAAACTATTAATTCAACATCTTTTATCCCTTCGCAGATTATTTCGGGATTCTCCTTAGAATTATCAACCAATAGCCAAAAATCGGCAAGCGGAATAAAGTTATCGAGCAGATTTTTTATACCTCTATAATATCTTCTTTCTACTACTTCATCCGGAACATGGTGTCCCCCTTTACTTACCCTATCTTTAATTCTTTCTATTGCCAATGCCGGCGATGCTAACCAAAAGAAAATTAATATTATTTCATAACCTTCCTTGCACATTCGTTAATCTTTTGTCGATAATTTTTACTGGACAATGTTGTTTCAACTGCAAAGTCAACCCGGGTCTTAACAAGTTGATTTATTCGTTGCAACATAAGGCGTCCAGCTTCAAAGGCAACAGTCTCCGGCTGAAAAGGAGAAATTCCGGCAGCAATGCTATCTGCATTAACAAACTCTTTGCAATCGAGCATTTCAGGAAGCATAGTATAAGATGCGGTAGTCTTTCCGGCTCCATTACATCCCGCTATCAAATAAATTTTCGGCAAGTTTTCTCTTTATAAATTATTTCTAATATAATAATTCCGTGCTGATAATACTCCCAACAAATTGCTTATGTCCTTCTAATCAAATCTATATTTCTTTTCAATCCAATATTCTACCTTTTCTCCTTCCATTTTTACCGGCTGCCAGCGGGATTTCTGAGCGGCTTCCAAT
>CAZEDR010000027.1:0-5377 GCA_964510975.1 uncultured Melioribacter sp.
TTCCTACTAAGGGATTTACATAATCAACATAATTTCTTTTTTTGTTTCCGCCGGCATATAATAATGTTAATGATAATAAGACCAGGATTAGTACTCTCTTCATGTCGCGCCTTAATTCCTTTTAATAACTCACATGGATTAGATTTCTATATTTGCCGCCATCTTATTTGTAAGGCATAATGTGATGACAGAAAATTATTCTTACAAATAGTTTTAATTTTCTTTCTGAAATGTAATAACACTTCTTGAAATCAGCTTTATTAAAATTACTAGAATTCATTATCGAGATGTGTTATACCGAAGGGAGAATCACTAATCTAGAAACAACTATTACGATTTCTCGACCTAGATATTATAAAGGAATTGTAAAAGTAAAAATTGTGCCTTTGCCAACTTCACTTTCAACAGTAATCGCCCCGCCATGCCTTTCAATCATTTCTTTGCAGAGCAGCAAACCCAGCCCGGTACCTTCTTCATTTGCTGTACCTTTTGTGCTTATGTTTTTATCAACTCTGAAAAGTTTATCAATACTGTCTTTACTAATTCCAATTCCGGTATCTTTCACAGAGAATCGAATAAAATGTTCTACCTTCTCAACTGTTAGATCAATTTTCCCGCCTGAGTTTGTAAACTTGATAGAATTGGAAGCGAGGTTTCTAATAATTGCAGTAAGCATGTACTTATCGGCATTAATGAAAATAGAGTTATCAATATTGTAATTGAACTCGATTCCCTTATTATTTGCGGTTTGTTTGATTAAAGAAAGCGTTGAGAAAACTTCAGCTAGTAGATTAAAGTTCTCCACATTGAGATTCATTTTTCCAGTTTGGATTCTAGACCACTCAAGCAAATTTTCAAGCAATCTATAAGAACTATTGCTCAACTCCTCGATGTTATGGATAAACGAAATTTTCTCTTCTTCTGTTAATGTTGAATATTCTTGCGATAATATTGAAGAATAACCAAGCAAACCTTGGAATGGACTTTTCAAGTCGTGCGCTATGATTGAGAAGAATTTATCCTTAGTAGCTATCAATTCGGTAAGTTGCTCATTCAACCGTTGTAATTCTTCCTTCTGTTTTGTCACCTCATCATTATGAGTAACAAGTACTGAGTTCATCTTTCGTTTAGAGCGATAAGCGATTGAAATTGCAACAGCAATTACTGTTAACAGAAATGTAATAATGAGTAAAAAATTTTGATAATTTTTTTGAATCGTATTTTCTTTTTGGAGCAAAAGAATTTCTTTATCGCGCCTTTCGTGCTGAAACGCTTCTTGATATTCAGCTATAGCCTTGTTTTTCTGTTCATTTATTAATGAATCATTAGCTGTATCCGACATTTTATGAAAATCTAGAGCGTTTTTGAAATCTTCCATTGCTTCGTAGGAATTAGCCAGCATGTTTAATGACGAAACAATTCCTCTTTTATCTTTAAGTACTCTTCGGATTTCAAGTGCATCAAGCAAATATGGCAAACTTTTTTCGGGCTGTCCCATCTTATAATATGTTAATCCAATCCCCGATATAGATGAAGCGATTCCTCTTTTATTATTCAATTCCCTCTTAAGCTCAAGCGATTTGTTATAATACTTTAGCGCCTCAAAATATTTTTTTGTGCTTCTGAAAATAATAGCCAAGTTTTCATATGAGCCGGCAACACCAATTTTATCATTATTTTTTATGCGTAGGTCCAACGATTTCTGTACATGAAGGAGCGCTTTGTCATATTCTCTTGTCTTTATGTACACCAGTCCCAAATGCTCATATGATACAGCAAGTACGAGTTCTTCGTTAATACTTTCACAAATCTTTAGTGCTTTTTGGGAAATGTTTAGTGATTTCTCATAATCGTTTAGTATATAATATATTACGCCAAGGTGATTGTACGATTCGGCCAAAACCTTAAGATCATTTGTTTGCTCAAGAATTCTTACCGATCTTAAGCAATAATCAAGCGCTTTTTCATACTCACCTCTTACATTGTAAATCATTCCTATTCTATTAAGCGATTCGCCAATACCAACTTTATCATTTAGTCGCTCTCTTATGTTATAGCTTAATTGATAATGTTCCATCGCCTTTGAGTAATCACTTTGAGCATGATAGCTTACACCAAGTAAATAATGTATAACCCCTTCACCTATTCCATAATTATTCTTTTGTGCAATTTGAAGTGCTTCTACACCATATTCTATTGCTTTGGCGGGCTTAATTCTTTTGTAGTAATTCATTACATCTGCGTAAGCTTCAATCTTTTCTTTGATATTGGGGTTCTTAAGCCTTGCGATTAGTGAATCTGGATTATCAGCTGATTCTATTGCAGCAATTTCCAAACTGAAGAAGGAGATGAGTATGAATAATTTTGTAATTAATTGTTTCATTGACATTTGTTGTTTTGTTTCCGTTTTAAGTCCGGATATATGTATCATTATCGAACAAAACAGAGAATTTATAAGCCTAGTTATTCAATTTTTGCATGAAAAATATATTTGTAAAATTTCAATTACTGTAAAATGTTGCCAACGGACATATTTAGTTGTTGCAGTTTATGACAGTACCTCTTCAAAGAATTTCTTTTTGTCACAACTCAGTATCTAAGCATAGCGTATTTTAGAAAAGTTTCACAATTTCAAAACTGAGTCCTTACTTCAACAGAATTAATTTCTTTGTCTCGCTGTAACTGCCGCTATGTAATCTGTAAAAGTAAATACCTGAGGACAATTCTCCATTCTCAATTCTCAATTTGCAATTATAAGTTCCGGCTTGTTTGTATTCATCAACAAGATCAGCTATTTCTCTTCCGAGAACATCATAAACTTTTAGCGATACTCTTCCGGCTTCCGAAATTTTGTAGCTTATGATTGTACTTGGATTAAATGGATTGGGATAATTTTGGCTAAGAAAGTAACTTGCCGGAATTTCTTCAATTCCATTTCTAATATCGGTTAATGTACTGTTCGCCATTCCGGGTGTACCGTAAAGATTCTTCGAATTGGTCCAGCTGGCCCCTCTATTATTATCTAAAAAGGTATTAGTTAACTCAATTGTTCTGCCGGTACCATTTGCGTTTACCGGCCACGGTGTTGAACTGCTAAAGTTGACTTCATCAATAAGTTCTCCAAGTTGTGTTTTAAGCGATATTTTTTCCGAGCTGCTTGAAAGACCAAATTGGAAATTACCGATCCGCTTTTTCACTTTTGGAAATCTTGCGGCAAACATTGTTGTGTCTTTGCAAAGTACTAAATAGTCGTTAGCACCAATAATTGTATTGTTCGGTAAAATTTGCTTTGCCGATTCATCCGTATCATGAAAATACCAGCCGGATATATCTGCTGCGGTATTACCCGAATTATAAAGTTCAACCCAATCTTCAGTATCAAAATCCGAAGCGGCTTTATAATTAATTTCATTTATAACAATAGGAATTGCCTTAGCAAACGGATCGACATCAAAATAGGCTGTCAGTTTTGAATCGCTTTTCAGAATTATACTAATATCTTGAGTAGTATACTTTTGGGCTACACTGGAATTGAGTGAAGTTGCAAGCAGCTTTAAATCGAAACCTAAATCGGAACTGGATACACTGGCTTGATGAACTTCAACAGCGATAGTATTTATTCCATTCACCAGGAAATTTGTGGATGCAGAAAATTTAGTGTAAGCATTCTCATCAGCAACTGCTCCACTTGCCAATGTTGAATACTGAATTATCCCGGTAGGCATATTAACACGCTGAACTTCGCTTCCATTTAGATATACAACTGCGCCATCATCAACTAGAATCTCAAAACTTAGTGAGGCAATATTTGATTTGTCGGTAATTGAAAATGATTTTCGGAAATAAGTTGTTATGTATCTGCTTGATGAATTAGGCCCGTAACCAATAACAGTCGTTTCGTCACCATCTCCATAACCTAACTGTGCATTGCCGCTTGACCATTTGGAATCATCATAAGCAGTTTGATACCAACTGGTTTTCAAGTCTACACCTTGATCGTAAAACTTCCACGAAGAACCGGAAGCAATTAATGAATTAACTTGATTTGTAGACCCTTCAACTTCCCAATAAGAGAACTTACTTCCAAACATTGGAACTGCACTTAGCCGGAGTGGAACATCATTGTAGAATGTCCCCGAAAAGTTGTTTGGTATTTGTCTGTCAACAACTTTCAATATTCCTTTGCCTGTTGAATTCATTTTCACATCAATTTTCGATACTCCGCTCAAGCTAAATTTTTGCAAAATATGAGCAGTTGAATATTGCGGTCTTCTCAAAGAAAAAATTCTCATTGTATCAACATTTCCGAGCCATTCTTGATATGATTTGAATATCGCTTTTGGCTTCCATCCTTCGTGAGAATCCGGATCGATTTTACCGCCCCATCTTTTTATATGTCTCGGAATTTCCGGTGCGATCTTCGCAGATAAACTATCAATGAAGCGAATCAATCTTTCCGGTTTGAAAGTAGTATTTGCGTGGTATGCGTAGCGTTGAATAAAATCATTCTTAAAGTTTTCATTCTTCAGTAAGTTTCTAAAAAGTCGAGTTGACCACTCCGGATTAGGCCAGCTTGGGCCTGTACTGGTTGTGGTTTTCTCAATCATATTTTCTGTAATCCAGATGAAAGTAAAAGTTTGATCAAGATCGAAATTAATCCACCGCCATTTAGAATAAGCACCGGAATTAGCTCGCCAGAATTTTATGTTATTCCCGGGCCAATCTCTTTCAGCCAAGTAAATGTGACCAATTTGATAATCGATGTATTGATCAACATCCATCCATGATTTTATGTATTCAAAATTTGACTGCACAGCCATGTTATAATTAGCAGCATAATTAACCATGTTGTTATAACCGGCGTTTGTTCCATAAACAACTCCGGCATTGCTTTCAAGAATATTCACATCATCCGGATTAACGCCAAAGTTACCGGCAAAATAGTTTTCATTAATCTTTTCTCTTATGTTATGAATTCCCCAATAAGCACCGTTAATAAAAACTACTGCGGGTCTGTATGCTTGTGTTTCAGCATCCATCTTATCCTTCATAACCAAATGAGCAAGTGCGTCTCTAAACATTGTATAAACTTGATCATCGGAAGAACTTCTTAAAATGAATGATTCGAATTTTGTTATTTGTTTATCCGGAAACAGTTTGTATTCGAATGAACCTTTTCCATATTCACTTCTTGCGAAGAGTGCAAAAGATTTTTGAGGATATCTCGTTCTTGAGCAGCCTCCGAATATTTTTATTCCGGCTCCTTGATTTATAACTCTCTCTCCGGTGGGTTCAAACAATTCGATGTTTATAGGGCGCTCCCAATCTTGGTTGAGATTTCGAACTGTTGCGTCACACGAACCGCGAATACCGTTAG
>CAZEDR010000027.1:5387-19029 GCA_964510975.1 uncultured Melioribacter sp.
TGCAGGTGATGCAATAACCTTCTCCATATTCCCTGCAGGGCCTTATGCTAAAGGAGTTACCAACGTAACCCTTACTGTAACGGATGCGAAAGGTGCGAGCAGCAGTTGTGTAACTACCATAACGGTAGTGGATAATCAGCCACCGGCAATTGTTTGTCCCGGTAACATAAATTCCAATTCTGTCATCAAAAAGATTTGCCGGATCCGTTACAATTGAAACAACCGGTAAATTATTTTGCTCATTGATCAAATAGGTGTTTGTCACAACAAGGCTTTGCGTTTTTCCTATTTCGAAAGCACGTGCTCTGATTGAAATTGTTGAATCTATCCTTAATGGCACTGTATAGAGCAAGGAAGATTTGGTTGGCTCTGTTCCGTTTAATGTATAACGGATTTCTGCATTGTAGTTTGCCGAAGAAAGTGTAAGCGTTTGACCATTCTTATAATACCCGCCTGTAATAGAAAAAACCGGAACCGGCGCTATTGCAATTTCGCCACTAGAAATATTTTTTGCATAAGGCGTTGGCGGCTTAAAATATCCCCACTTAGAATTATCGTTAGAAAACCTTCCATATGAAACATCATCGTACTGATATCCGAATGTTATGCTATCTACTATTACTCCGGAAGAATTAAAAAGCCCAACTGCTTCACCATCACGGCTCAGCTTAAAATTTGTATGCAGACCCGTATTCCGATCATCCGCCCAAAAAATCGTGTAGCCGTTTGCCGGAATTATTGTATTTGCTGGAATCTTCCACTTTGTTTTGTTTTTTAAATCATCGGACAAGTAATATCCGCTCAAATCCACACTCGATGTTCCAAAGTTAGCAAGTTCAACCCAATCGGCATACTCCGCATAAACCGGACTTTTGTTAGTGGCTACATTCGAAGCTAGTATCTCATTAATTAATACAGTAGTCGTCTGTGCAAAAGTAAAAGCAGCAAAGCAAAACCAAACAGATGCAAGTTTCAAGAGAAGTTTGAGTTTCATTTAAAAACTTCCAGTAATGTAATTTGAAGAAAATTTTGTGACGCTTCTGAATTCAAACGTATCTTATAATAGGACTTCATTAGCTAATTACACTCCAAAACTATCAAAATTGCCATCAATATTGACAGCATATTTTTTAAGCATGAATATTCGCGCCAGTACGAATCAACCAACTCTTTCTTAACTTTGCACTGCAAAAATCCAGATGCGTTTTTCTGCAGACGGAATGCTGTTAACTACATTAAAACTCAAATTGAGAAATGATTTTAAGCGTATGACGCGATCCTTCTATTCCATACTATTCTTATTTTCCGTTGGATTTATACTCATCTTTTCCAGCTGCGAAAGAGAAGAAGCTCCCTTTATTCCTAAGAATCGAAAACCGATAATTGAAAAAATCATTGCATCAAATAAGAACGTGATTGTGAATGGTAAAACTCAGCTTACAATTACCGCTATAGATCCGGATAGTGACTTTTTAAAATTTTCTTGGTCATCCAAGAGAGGGCAATTTTCTAATGCAATTAAGAATTCGGCGACATGGAACGCACCTTCTACAAGCGGCACTGACACAATTTTTGTGACTGTAACAGATGGTAAAGAATTTGTCATAGGCTCTATTATTATTATGGTTGGAAAGCCTCCTCTTACACCAACAGCGTTAAATCCTAAAAATGATTCTTCTGAAGTTCCATTATCTCCAAGTTTAAATTGGAAAAGCGATAAAACTGTAACAGATTATACCTTACAAGTTTCTGCCGATCCAGATTTCAAACATTTGACGATTAACAAGAGTGGAATAAAAACCTCTAGAAAAATTCTTAGTGGAATAAAAATAAACACAGTTTACTACTGGAGAGTTAAGAGCAGAAATTTGTTCGGTTCATCCGGCTGGTCTAAAATTTCAAAGTTTACTACAGTTGCCCCGCCAGTTACACCTACTTTAGTTACTCCGATTGATTCCACAAAAGATGTAGCTCTTGATATAGAATTGAAATGGCATCAGTTAAGAAATGCAGAACAATATTCAATTCAGATCGCCACTGATGAATCGTTTACAGAAATAATTTTTTCGCAAGAAAATATCAGAGATAGCTACGCTGCTGCCGGCGGACTTAAGGTATTCAGCAATTATTACTGGCGAGTTAAAGCACAGAATAATTATGGAGAATCTGATTGGTCAAACGCATGGTATTTCTCAACAGTCGGAACCGCGCCCGTAACTCCATCATTAGCTTTTCCTAGTGATCGCTCGACAAATATAACTCTTGATACTAAATTGATTTGGACAGAAATAGAACACGCCAAGAATTATGTGATACAAGTGGCTAAGGATAGTCTATTCAGTTCAACTATAATGACTGAAGATAGTCTTACAAAACCAAACTTTGAACTAAAGGGATTGAACTATTTCACAAAATATTTTTGGCGTGTTGCTTCTTCAAATGAATATGGTAAATCCGTATGGTCACAAACAAATTCGTTCATTACAAAAATTGAATCACCAACAGCAATAACTCTCGATGAAGAGAACATTGATCTTCCAATGTCGCCAAAATTATTCTGGAAAGAAGTAAAAGGAGCAGAAAGCTATACGCTGCAAGTTTCGGATGATGAAAATTTTTCAAATTTTTTAATTGCAGATTCGACCATTACTTCTACTAATAAAAGAATAACCGGGCTTTCGGATTACACAACTTACTACTGGCGCGTTGCCGCAAATAATCCGAACGGAAATTCAGATTGGTCAAATGTTCAGTCTTACAAAGCGACCGGATATTTTTATCAAGGACTTCCATACGGAAGCCAATCGCTATATAATCCCGCATATGTAATTTTAACCGGCGGATTCGGCATGATACAATTCGGTAACCAGCGGGATGTTAAAAATTTTCCATTCAATATTGCATTTAAAAATATCTGGAATAATTTCAAGGATCCATTCACCCCAATTTCGCATTACGGCTGGTGGAATTTTTTCAAAGACCAGGTATTTCCATTGTCTTTAAATAAAAAAAGCGCGCAGTTCTGGCCAAATTATTCTTTACACTTAATTGGCGGCGGAATGGAATATGCCGCCACACGTGAATGGTACAAATATTATAACTACCCGCATCCGGAATGGCTTTCTGCATTTACAATCATGTCTTATCATTTAATTAATGAGGTTGTAGAGAATGGAAACCGAGTTGGTGAAGACGTTGACCCAATAGCAGATTTTTACTTGTTCGATATCGGCGGTATAATTCTATTTTCTTCCGAAAGTGTTAAAAGGTTTTTTGCAGAAGATTTAAATCTTGCCGATTGGTCTCAGCAGTCATCATTCTCAATAAAGAACGGAGAGCTGCATAACAACGATCAATTTTTCTCTGTCAAATGGAAATTCCCTTTTTCAGATTCTTGGCACGCATTCTATTTCTTCGGCACAAATGGTGTTGGCGGTCTTTCGTACAAATATAAAGATGGGTCTGCAATTTCTTTTGGTGTAGGATTAGCAGCAAGCGATTTAATTGTCTTGGATGAAAAAACAAATAAGAAAACTCTTGGACTGGTTGGCAACTTTGCTGCATTTTATGATAAGAACAATTCTCTACTGGCATCCCTATCGGTTACTATGAAAACTGATTACATGATCAACTTGAATATTTATCCCGGCGTAATAAAACTGTGGGGAATTTCTCCCGGCCTTTGGGGAGCTTACAGCCAAAATGGAAAAATAATTTTAGGTATAACTGCTATGTGGGCACCGTTTGGTTTGGCTTACAGCACAAAATAATTTCAGTATTACATAGAAGCAGCCGGTTAACGGACTAATGTAAGTTTTTTAGTTTTGGAATAATCACCGGCTTGCAGTTTATAGAAATAAACGCCGCTGCTTAAATTTCTGCCGTCAAATTTAGCCTCATATTCGCCGGCATCTTTTTCTTCATTCACAAGCACACTAATTTCATTTCCAAGAATATCGTAAACCTTAAGTGAGATGAAACTTCTCTTCTGAATTTTATAAATAATTTTTGTGGTTGAGTTATATGGATTTGGAAAGTTTTGTTTCAAAGCCACACCGTCGGCAAGTGCGTCATCATCACTGCTTGTAGTAGCTTTAAATTGAACCGTGCTCGACCAGTCCGACCACTTTAGATTATGATCTCGATATTGAACACGGTAGAAGTAATTTTTATCTGTAATAAAAAGTGAACGGTTGAAAGAGAGCCTGGTTAAATTGATGTTCTTGTTGAGATCAACCGGATTATAGTTTCCGTCAACTCCGTAAACATTTTTCCAATTAGCAATGGTATTTATAATACAGTTGTTGAAATCGGCCCCATCTGCAATCTGTACTCTAACACTCATTAAAGAATCGCCGCTGATTTCGGAAGTATTCAGCATTACTCTGCTAAAATTGATTGAGGGACTGTATGCAACCGGTTTCTCCGGTGCGGCTTGATCAACCTTCTTGTACCACCTATCCATCAGTTCAGAATTTCTACTCTTGCTGAAATTACCAAGACTATATAATGACGATGCAAAAGTTTTATCGGCAACATCAATTTCAATTATTTGATAACAGTATTGATCGAGCGATATATGAATATTTGTAAAGTCTTGATTCTTGAACGAGCCCCATCTATCAACATCACCTCCACCTCCGCCGCCGCAGACAATTCTAAAATCGCCGCGCGGGTTTGCAGCATCAGATTCGATTGTACCTCTTTCAAAACCATGAGTATGGCCGTAAGAAAGCTGAACTACCTTAGAATATTTTTTCAGAATTGGAATGACTTGATAGTTAACATATTTTGAACCGTTATCGGAAATACCTTCTCCCCACAACTCAGAAATTGGAAGATGGTGAACAAGTAGAAACACAAAATCAATTTTGGGATTCGCTTCTATCTCACCCAACTTTTGATCAAGCCAAGTTAGTTGCTTAACAGCGCTCAAGTTCAGAAGATTAGAATTCAATCCTATAATTGCAGTATTGTCTAATGTTAGAGACCAAAATCTTTCCTTAATATCATCCGGCAGAGCAGAATAGTCATCATACTTAACATAAGAATAGTAATTTCGATTTTCCCCTTCATGATTTCCGGCAACAGTCATAAAAGGAATGTTGGCAGAAATTTTAGACATTGGTGCAAAATATTGCTTCGTCCACTGAGTTATATCATTGCCGGACATAACCAAATCGCCGGAATGCAAAACCATGTTCACTTTGTTTTGGTAGTCGCTTCCATACAATTCTTGAAGTTTCTCTTTCGCTTGCTGAATTATCTTAACAACCATCGTTGTATCGTTTGAGTGTGTATCGCTAAACAATAGAAATCTCAGCTTACCTTTATAATCACTATCCGGTTGTGTCTTAAACGAATAAATATGCGAAGCACCGCTGCCGCTTACAACTCTATAATAGTATTCAGTATTCGGTAGGAGTTTTTCTAGTTTTACAGAATGCCAACGATAAGGTGTAAAAATTATTTCGCTGTTTCCCAAAGCTGATTCGCCCAATGAAGCTGTCATTCCATATTCAACTTTGGTAAATGAATCGCTTGGATCGTGCCAGCAAACATAAATTGAATTAGATGTTGGTGCTTGCAAATATGGAGCTAGAATTAACTGGTTCTGCTGCGTTCCGGTAATAGGATGTCCGAATCCGCCCAATAATTTTATTTCATCCAAACTTAATGCTTTATCCCAGATTGCAATTTCCGCGCAATCAATTTCACCATCTTCACCATTGTTGTCGGCAAATAACAACAAGATTTTATCCAGAGCAAATCTTCCGTGTAAGGACTGAACAATTCCGTTGCAAGTCTGTTGGCCATCTAAATAATATTCGTGATGAAACCCATTCTTTACGGAAATGACAAGTCGATACCATTCATTAGCCTTAACTGAATAATCTGAATAGCCGGTTGCCTCTACACCAATGTTACCGTTGTTATTGATAAAGCAATCGCCATCGTTCGAGTTGTTTGAGCTTGTCTGGAAAAAGCAATGCCAAGTTGCCAAAGAAGGAATACGAAAATCGAATTGAATTGTATATTCATTCACATAGTAAGCATTGTTAGGAGGAACAATGCTGTGATTCATTTTATAAAAACTTCCCTTACCAATTTTTACAGCGCCGTTTCCCGGACCGGCAATAGCCGTCTGAACGCCAACGAGTTCAAGATCATTTCCAATATCGGCTTTAGTTAGTCTGGAAAAATCTTCAAATCTCCACAACCCTTTTGGAGTTGGCACTTGGCCGAACATCAAGATTTGGAAGCCAAGTATGATGAAAACAACTATTTGAAGATTTTTTAATTTGTTCATGAGCCTATTTAGGCCTTTCAATGTATTTAATAAAGAATAGGAATATTGACATCATTAAAATAACATCAAAAGAAGCCCTGTCCAATAACACGCAGCAAATAGATAAATACCTCAAAACCGATATAACAATGAGTATAGATGTTCTATGTATCGTCCCTAAAGGGACTTTGGTTTATTTGGCATTCTTTACTTAAAGATATTTCATCCCTACGGAGGGTGTCGCGTAATTAATGAATCAAAAATATATCAGTGTAAATCTGTTAAATCCGCGTCATCCGCGGGCTATTTCTGATTAAATAATTAATTACGCGACACCCTCCTACGGGATTTTTAGCTCCGTTAGGAGCGACATATCTTTAGAATAATGAACACAGTATTTATTAAGTCCCTTTAGGGTCGGTATAAAACAATTAGCCAATTTGGTGCATTTTATTGCTCATTAAATCCACCATCATGTTAATATTTTTCCATCCTAAGTATTTCCTATATCGGGATTGAGATAAATACGTCTGGTGGGCTAAACTTTTATTGATTCTATAATAATCTATTTCTTCAATTGATCATAATTTACCTTGGGAGTAAACTTGAGGCATTCTCTACCGGCAGATTTGTAAACCTCTTCTGATGGAAGCGAGAGAGATTTGAAACCGAAAGCTTTACACATATAGGGATGATTTCTCTCCCACGTAATTTTGAAATGAGCACATTTTCTGCAATCTATTGGCATAGTTGTATGTTATCTGTTAGTGATTGATTTCTCAGCTACAATTTATTCTTTAGATACGATTTTGCAAATACACTTTTCAACCACTCCCAAAACCATTTGGGTTCCCCAATTTATTTAATACAATAAAAATGTTAGTTTTCATTTGCGATTATGTGCAACGATTTATCTATTATCTCATTCAAAGGAAACTCTCAAAATGAAAATGAAAAAACTACAATTAATCTTAACGCTTATATTATTTTTTCTTTATTTAAGCATCAGCGCTCAAACATCACTTCCGCGCAGTACACCGGAAGAGCAAGGTGTTTCTTCCGAAGGCATTCTTAAATTCTTAGAAGCAGCCGAAAATAGCAAACATGAATTCCACAGTATTGTGATTTTACGCCATGGTAAAGTTGTTGCAGAAGGCTGGTGGAATCCGTACAAACCGGAACTGCGGCACACAATGTATTCCGTGAGCAAGAGCTTTACTTCCACTGCAATTGGTTTTGCAGTAGCAGAAAAAAAATTAACAGTTAACGATCCGGTAATTTCCTTCTTCCCGGAATATTTGCCGGAAACTGTAAGTGATAACTTGAAAGCTCTAACAATAAAAAATTTGCTTACTATGTCGGCAGGACAAGTTCCCGATCCAACTCCATCTATAAGAAGTTGGGATCGCGATTGGGTTAGATCATTTCTGGCAACACCATTTCCTATAAAGCCGGGCTCGGAATTTCTCTATAATTCAGTTGCAACTTTTATGCTTTCGGCCATTATCCAAAAAGTTACGGGAGAAAAATTGATTGATTATTTGAAACCGAGATTATTCGATCCTCTTGGCATTACCGGAATGGATTGGGAAGTCAGTCAGTTTCAGATAAACACCGGTGGCTGGGGTTTAAGAGTTAAGACTGAAGACCTAGCTAAGTTTGGTCAATTTTACTTACAGAAAGGTATTTGGAACGGAAAACAGTTGTTACCTAAAGAATGGGTTGAAGAAGCAACCACAAAGAAGATTGAACAAGCACCTAACGCACCACAAGCAAAAAAAGATTCCAGCGATTGGATGCAAGGCTACTGTTATAAATTCTGGCGCTGCCGCAATAACGCCTATCGTGGTGACGGCGCATACGGCCAATTTATTATTATGATGCCGGAACAAGATGCTGTTGTTGCGATTACTGCCGAATCATTCGATTTGCAAGGCGAAATTAATATGGTTTGGGATTACATTTTGCCTGCTATGAAAAATGAAAATCTTGCTGCCAACGAATCTATGACAAGTAAGTTAAAACAAAAGTTAGCCTCGCTTGCTTTACCTCTAACACCAAATAACAGCAATCCCAAATTAATCGACTTGATAAATGAAAAATCTTATTCAATCGAAACAAACGAGAAAGGTTTGACCGGCGTTTCGTTCTTAATAAAAGATGATGAATGCAATGTTACTTTTACAACTAAGACGGATTCTTACAAAATTGCTTTTGGTTTAGGAAAATGGATTGATGGAGAAACAATTAAGCAAGGGCCTAGTTTGATTACCGGTTCAAGATCAAATTTTGTTAATGCCGCAAATTCAAAAATAACCGGAAGCAGCAATTGGAAAGATGAAAACACATTAGAACTTATACTTCGATATATCGAAAGTCCGCATACGGAGAAATTTATCTTCCGCTTCGAGGATGACACAATTACACTTGAGGCTCAAACTATCTACGATGGTAAGGAAAGGAAAACGATGAAAGGGAAAATGCTTCTCTAAATTCTCCTCCTTTTAGTTTTTCTATAAGCTTTCAATTAAAAACCGGCGCATAGATTCTGCGCCAGTTTTGTTAAATATATAATCTCACTCAGTTGTTTTTTCCTTTTGGATTTTTGCATAGTCGTTCAAAGCCAGTTTGATACTTGCGATAATCGTTTCCGGTTCATCAATCTGAACCAAATGACCTGAATTGGAACAATAAAAAAACTTACCGTATTTCAGTGGGTCTAGCAGAGCAATCCATCGTTTCCTTTTTATATTGTTGTCAATTCTGAACATCTTTACTTTATCATAGATCGTTGGTCTATTCTCCGGAGTCTTTGGATATCCGCCAGCCTGAATAAAATGAACCGGAACATCGGGCAAGGGAACACTATCGCATTCCTTAAATTCGGTTTTAGTTAGCTGCCTAGATATTTTCACTTCTTCAATATAAAAATTCGGCATTTCGGCGTATAACTTTTCAATAAACTTATCATATGGCTTCGCGAACATAGAATCGATTTGATGTTTCGTTAATCCGATTTCTAAATAAGGAAGTTCTCCATCCCCTTTCTTTTTTGTGAAATCGATTGGATCTACAAAAATAAGTCCGGCAATTTCCTCCGGATGGTATGAAGCAAAACTTCTTATGTACGCTCCCCCAAAAGAATGTGATACCAGCAAGTAAGGCGGGTTCAGTCCCTTTTCAGTAAGCATTTTTCTTAAATTACTTACAATGTGTGCTGTGGTTGGTGGCAAACTGTCGTTTTCGGATTCACCAATTCTTGGTCTGTTGTAAGAAAAAACAGCGGATGTCTTTGATACTTCATTAATGACTGTTTCCCAATTGCCATATTTACTGGCCATTCCATTTTCAAAAACTATTACCGGCTTACCCTTCTGATTGTTTTCTAATCCAGACGTGCATATTTCAATCTTCTTTCCATTTACAGTAAGGAATTCCTTCTGCCCAAAATTATAGCCGGTAATTCCCATCATTATTGCTATCACAAAAATTACAATACGGTACAAAGTCTTTCTCATTTACCAATACTCCTTTAATTGTACTTACAAATTACAGACTTAGCATTTGCCTTCAGAGTTATTTCTCAGGCTCAAGGGTGTAAAAAATATTCCCTTGGTTTTTATTGTTAGCTGGGCTGGGATTTTAATTTTTTGTCGTCAAATGAACTAGAGTATATCTCAAAAACAGTATCGTAAAGAATAATTAGTAGATGGAGAAAAAATGATAAACAAAACATTTAGGCTTTTCTTCTTGTGCATATTGGCAATTATTATTGTTACCGGATGCAAAAATGAATCCGCAACAGAACCGGAAAGCAATGAAACAACCGGCAGCAACATTAAAGTCGGCGACACCGGAAAAACCCTTTCGGAAGTGTTAGCTGCTAATAAACAAAGCCATGAAGCAACTGATGATTATACATGGAATAGTTCTGATGTAATTCCAATAGTATTAAATGGAACCACGATAACTTCCACGAGCAGTTCTGTAACTGTAAGCGGGAGTATTGCTACAATTACATCCGGCGGCACTTACAGCCTAAGCGGAACTCTAACTAACGGACAGATTATTATTAACTCATCGGATGCAAAGATTGTTCGCCTCATCTTGAATGGCGTGAATATTACAAACGCTTCTAATGCACCAATTAATGTAATTGCAGCAGATAAGACTGTGATTGTAATTGCCGACAATACTCAAAATTATGTTACCGATGCTTCTTCATATGTATTTGCAAATGCAAGCGATGATGAACCAAACGCGGCAATCTTTAGCAAAGGTGATCTCTCCTTATGCGGTAATGGTTCCTTAATAGTAAAAGGGAATTATAATGATGGTATTTCAAGCAAAGATGGACTCATAATTAAAAGTGGAACAATCAATGTAACATCAGTTGATGACGGTATTCGCGGTAAAGACTACTTGGTTATAAAAGGCGGCAATATTAATGTGAATGCTAAAGGTGACGGTTTAAAATCCGATAACGATGAAGATTCAACTCGCGGTTATATTTACATTGCTGCCAGCGTAATGAATGTGGTTAGCGGCGGTGATGCTGTGACGGCACAAACTGATGTGTTAATTGGCGACGGAACTTATACAATAACCTCCGGTGGTGGAAGCGGATACACAGCCTCTTCAACAGTTTCATCAAAAGGTATAAAATGTTTAGTCAACACAATTATATCCGGCGGAACATTTACTCTCAGCACATCAGATGATGCGCTTCATTCCAATAAAAATCTTGTTATAAATGGAGGAACATTTTCAATCGCATCCGGTGACGACGGTATTCACGCAGATGCAACTCTTTTTATAAATAACGGGACTATCAATATTACTAAATCGTATGAAGGAATTGAAAGTGCAGCATTAATAATTAACGGCGGAGAAATTCATATTATATCGAGTGATGATGGAGTTAACGGAGCTGGCGGTAGAGATGCCTCCAGTCCGGGCAGCTTTGCTCAAACCGGAAATTATTATCTATATGTAAACGGTGGTTATATTTTTGTAAATGCAACCGGCGATGGAATTGATATAAACGGATCGATAATTATGACAGACGGAGTTGTGATTGTTAATGGTCCAACCGCAAACATGAATGGGGCAATAGATTATGATTCTTCATTCAAAATTACCGGCGGCTTTATAGTTGCTGCCGGCAGTTCCGGCATGGCACAAGCACCGGGAACATCCTCAACTCAATATTCGGCTTTAATTACATTCAAGTCCACACTTGCGGCTAACACATTATTCCATATACAGAACAGCAGCGGCGCAGATATTCTAAGTTTCGTTCCAAAGAAAGCTTATCAATCTGTTGCAATTTCTTCTCCCAAACTTGCAAAAGGTACTTACGACATTTACTATGGCGGCAGTTCTAGCGGAACACTTAAAGATGGCCTATATACGGATGGTGTTTATACTGCTGGGACAAAAGCCGGCAGTTTTACAATTTCGAGTATTGTAACTAAAGCAAATATTTAGGAAGCATTCGACGCTCCTGTAAGCGACTCTGGAATTATTAAAGCGTTGTTTCTATTCTACTTTAATAGTCCCGGAGTTTTTTATACAACTTTCACCACCGTATATAACCGCCGCTAAGATTTGCTGCATTTAGTCCCAGTTTCTTTAGTTTGCTCACAGCAGATATACTTCTGCTTCCGGTTTGACAATAACAAATTATTTCTCTCGATTCATATTTTTTTAGCTGATCGGCTTTCATAGAAATTTCATGTAACGGAATATGAATTGAAGGTTTTATAGCACCGGATTTTCTTTCCCCGTCGGTTCTTACATCAAGAAGAACAACATTCTTATTCTCTTTCAGCAATTGTTTTACTTCGGCTGCAGTATAGTTTTTCATTGACCGGGTAGCAAAATATTTTTTTACTCTTAACAAAACTATTAACGATACAAATACAAGAAGAACTATTTGAGTGGTTTCCATTATTTCCTTTCGTTTGTCTAATCTTTTAGATACAAAAAGAGGCGGAAGGATTCATATAAAATTGATTTTTCCTTCTGCCACTATTAAATAATCTATTCATTACCGGAACAACGGCTTATAAAGCACCGGCTAAAATACTTCTGCTTATTTCAAGATTTATATCTCTAGTTTCCGAAAGAGCGGTTAAATGTTTTTCTTCCAATCCGGCCAGAATTGCATCAAAATCTTTTTCGCTTACACCGTAATCTTTTAATCTGGTCTTAACTCCAAGACTTTCGAAAAATTCACGGGTTTTAGCAATTGCCAAATCAACTTTCTCATCATCTGTTCCATCAATAATTTTCCAAACGCGCTCTGCATATTGCAACAGTTTGGCGCGCTTATTCTCTTTTCTAATCTCTAATATTGATGGCAATATAATGGCTAATGTTTTAGCATGATCAATTCCAAAGTGCGCGGTTAATTCATGTCCTATCATGTGCGTAGCCCAATCTTGCGGCACTCCGGCGCCAATTAAACCATTCAATGCCATTGTAGAATTCCAAACAAGATTTGCTCTTGTATCGTAATCGGTTGGATCATCAATCGTTTTTCTTCCAATCTCAATTAGTGTCTGTAAAATACCTTCCGCAGTTCTGTCCTGAAATCTTCCATCTACCGGATAAGTGATATACTGTTCCATAGTGTGGACGAATGTATCTATTACACCATTGGCAACTTGCGTTGCCGGTAAAGAATAAGTTAATGTAGGATCGAGAAAAGAAAATTTTGGAAATGTTAATGGATTAATAACAGCATACTTGGATTCCTTATGACTTATTACAGCGGCAGCATTCATTTCCGAACCGGTTGCCGGTAAAGTGGCAACTGTTCCAAATGGAAGAGCTTCTTTTAGGATAACCGTCTTAAAACTGTTGTAAAGAATTTCTTGAGGGTTACCTTCATACTTTGCTGCTAATGCAATAAACTTAGTTCCATCCATTACCGAGCCGCCGCCAACTGCTAATAAGAAATCAATTCCCTCTTCTTTAATTACGTCAACTGCTTTCATCAGCGTTTCAAATCTGGGATTCGGCTCTATGCCTCCAAACTCAAAAAGTTTATAACCGCTTAGCGCTTTTCTAACTTTATCTAAAGTACCATACTTTTCTACACTTCCACCACCGAATAGAATTAATACTTTGGCTTTCTGCGGTACATAGTTTACCAATTCATTTAGCCTTTCTTTGCCAAATACAATTACTGTTGGATTATAAAAAACAAAGTTGTTCATATTATTCCTTGGATAATTTTATGGTGAAAAATACAAAACATTAGGTTGATTTTTGATTTACCAATCAGCCATTCTCAATCCCGATATAGGAAATACTAGGATAGAAAAATATTAACATGATAGTGGA
>CAZEDR010000028.1:0-19016 GCA_964510975.1 uncultured Melioribacter sp.
TATGCGGGCTCATACAATGATTTGAAAGATGCAAAAGTTGTTGTTATAGCTGCCGGTGCCAGTCAAAAACCGGGGGAGACCAGATTGATGCTTATGGAAAGAAATGCAGCTATTATGAAAAGCATAATTTCAAGTGTTGCAGAAGTTGCACCTAAAGCCATCTTTCTAATAGCTACAAATCCGGTTGACATTATAACGCATATCTGTGTTAAAATTGCAAGTGAACTCGGCATTCCTAAATCGAGAATTATTGGAAGCGGAACAACACTGGATACTGCACGCTTTCGATCATTGCTCGGCAACCATCTTGGTGTAGATTCGCAGCACGTTCATGCATATGTAGTTGGTGAGCATGGCGATTCGGAAGTTTTAACTTGGTCGAATATTGATATTGGCGGCGTAAGTCTCGAGGATTTTGTAGAGTTTAGAAATATCGAATTCAATGAAGCAATAAAAGCAGAGATTGATAGCGGTGTACGCAACGCAGCTTATAAAATTATTGAAGGTAAAGGTTCAACCTACTACGGGATAGGCGGTGCAATAGCAAAGCTTGTAGATGTAATCAATAGAGATAACCATGCGGTCTTAACCGTGAGTGTATTTAATGGGAATATTGAAGGAATAAATGATGTCACTCTTTCCTTGCCCCACATAATCGGCGGCGAAGGAGATTTGGGCGTATTGCCTATCCGGCTGAATGTTAAAGAACGATCGTTATTGAAAAAAAGTGCCGAAATTATCCGCGGTAAGATAAGTGAGTATGAGAACAAATTTTGAGAATACAAACGAATATTTATTCGGGGATCAAGCGATTTAGCTGTTCGGTAAAATCGGCGTAGCTTTTTTTACCTTCTAAAAATGCAACTCTATTCCCCGCTTGGTCAAATATAACTGTTGCCGGTAACGCGCCGTTCCAATCTTTATTTATAAAATTGATTAACTCTTCATCATTCTTAAAAGCGGAAACATAATTTGTAAAGTTTACATTTTGTTTTTTCAAGAAGGGAATAATTTTACGCTTCATGTCTTCGGGAAAATCTGTACTGATCCCGATTACTTCTACTTTAGCTCTCCCGAATTCCTTAGCAACTTTTACTAAGTCCGGAAATTCTTCTCTGCAAGGGAGACACCATGTAGCCCAAATATTTAAGAGCAGAACTTTGCCGTTCCGCTCTTTAATAATTTTTTCTAGTCCGGATCTATCCAATCTCTCAACCTTAATCTGAGCATTTAGATTGACACCAAATAAAAGAAAAACAAATAGGAGAAATTTCCTATTCATTACTTGCTTACTCTTTTAATTGAACAGCCGAAGGCTTTTGTTTTTGGATTGCTAACAGCTTTACCGGCGAGAACTTCGTCTATGGCTACGCTTAAATCGGAAGTCTGAACATCTTCAGCTTTCCGGTTATCATCAATTCTGCCATGATATACAACATCCAGATTTCCATTTAAAACATAAGCTTCCGGAGTTGATGACGCTTCGAATTTATCCGCCACAATGTTGTTTTCATCTTTCAGAATAGCAAACTGGAGATTCTTTTCATCTGCATGCTTTTTAATTTCTTCTGCTGTTTCGGCTTTATTAGAATTGATGCCAATAATTTTCACATTTTTATCTTTGTATTGGCTGTAAAGCTTTGCCATTCTCTCATTATACGCGTTGGAAACCGGGCATTGTGTTGAAACAAATATTAGAACAATTGCTTTGGAATTCTTGAAGTCTGATAGCGAGCGAAGTTTTCCATTATAGTCTTTAAGAGAAAAACTTTCGGCTTTCTTTAGTTCACCGGCAAGAATTAGATTTGAAAAAACGATTCCTAAAAGAAGCACAGCTACAAGAGTTTTTATATTTTTCATTTATATTTCCTTTCGAATGGTTTACTTGTACTTAATGAACAAATTTTTGCCGGAATACGTTTCATAATTAAACGAGGGACCAGTGAAAAAATTTGTCTCTATTTCGATTCTTTTCTTAACATTTATTTCTTGCGGCAATTCAACTGCCCAGCTGCAGCTTGAGCAAGCATTTCCAGAATTAACTTTCCAGCAGCCTGTTGATATTCAAAATGCCGGAGATGGTTCCAACAGATTATTTGTTGTTGAGCAAAAAGGAATTATTTCAGTATTCGCAAATAATTCATCGGCTAATTCAAAGAAAACATTCTTAGATATTACTGATAGAGTTTCGAGCGGCGGTGAAATGGGATTGCTTGGTTTGGCGTTTCATCCCCAATACAAGAGCAATGGATATTTCTATGTAAACTACACTACAAACTCTCCTTCTCGAAGAACCATTGTGTCGAGATTTAAAGTTGGAAGCAATGCGGATTTAGCTGATAAATCCAGCGAGCTAATTCTTCTTGAAATAGCACAACCGTATTCAAATCATAATGGCGGACAAACATCTTTTGGACCGGATGGTTATTTATATATCTCTCTTGGTGATGGAGGCTCCGGCGGTGATCCACAAAATAATGCTCAGAATTTACAATCGCTGCTCGGAAAGATTTTACGTATTGATGTTGACAAAACAGATTCCGGTAAAAACTATTCAATTCCAACTGACAATCCATTCAAGGGAAACACTTCCGGCAATAAGGAAGAAATTTTCGCTTACGGCTTGCGTAATGTTTGGCGTTTTAGTTTTGATTCAGCTACCAAGGAATTGTGGGGCGCAGACGTTGGCCAAAACGCTTGGGAAGAAATTGATATAATAACTAAAGGTGGTAACTATGGCTGGCGCTGTTACGAAGGGACTCATTCTTACAACTCTGCTGACTGCAACGGAACAAATTACATCTCTCCTATTTATGAATACGGACACAACAGCGATGGTGGCTTTTCTATTACCGGCGGATTTGTTTACAGAGGTACAAAAGTGCCGGAGTTAAAAGGTAAATATATTTATGCAGATTTTGTGTCGAGTCACATTTGGGCGTTAGAGAGAAAAGATGGGAAAGTTAGTAACACTAAAATATTCAATAACGCACACCCCGTTTCAACGTTTGGAATTGATGAAGCTAATGAACTTTATTTTGCCAATTATAATTCTGGTAAACTTTATCGTTTCAAAACTACTGCCTCCGGCGGAATTGGAAAAGCTGATTTACCAACCGAGTTAAAGCTTTATCAGAATTTTCCAAATCCTTTCAATCCAACTACAACACTAAAATATTCAATTCACCAAAATGAAGTACTCTATAGCGCCTCTGTTGGCAATGTAATTCTTAAGATATTCGATTCTCTTGGAAGAGAATTAGCAACACTTGTTGATGAGCCAAAGTTAGCCGGGCAGTATGTTACAGAATTCAACGGTGCGGGATTGGCCAGCGGAATTTATCTAGCAAGAATTTCGTTGGGGAATTTTTCCGATACACAAAAAATTGTTTTGCTAAAATAAGCGGATGATTTATCTTATTAGCGGCCGAGTTCACCAGATTAGAAAGTCCGTTAATGAAGAAAATCTTTTTTTTGGTTTTGCTGTTATTTAACACAGTTATAAACGCGCAATTAATCCGGGTTGGAAATCTTACGACGTTTGTTGATAGCCTTATAACAAATATGCCCGATTCATCCGGCGTTGACAAGAACAAGTATGTTTCACCAAATTCAACAGATAGAGCAACATTCGCAAATGTTCTAACTGATATTGTTAACGCTCAATATTCAACAGCACACACAAACGCCGCTTCTATTGGTTATCAATTGCTTCAATACACAGATAATTCGTCCAGCCCAAATAAAACTTATTATGTACTGCTGAAAACTTCAGCTTCAACAAATTACTGGGGCACTTATATTATCAACCAAAATGCGGATAGACAGAGATTGGTAATTCAATCCCCTCACCCTAGATATGATACATACACCGGAGCCCAAGGATTTTATATTTTTAAAAATGTTGGTGCGAGAGCATTCTTTCTATCGGGTACGCATCGATGTAATAGTAATACAGCTTCTACTTGCGATGGAACAAGTACAGTTTGTACCGGTTCTTCTGCGGCGTTTAGAATTTCGGATCAAGCGCATACGGAAGAGGGGGTTTTTTCAGCGCGGTACAGAAACTCTTTCAAATTTAATTACCAATTTAATTGTCATTCAAGTTCACGGATTTTCTAAACTAGTAGATGACCCGGATGTAATTCTCAGCAACGGAACAAAGATTAATCCGACGGGTACCGATTACCTAGACCTCATAAAAACAAATTTATTGGTTGAAGACAACACTCTTACTTTTAAAATTCCTAACGTCGATACTGATTGGGATAGATTGAACGGTACAACAAATTTGCAAGGTAGATTTATTAACGGTAGCGGCGATCCATGTACAACCGCGCCGGTTTCGTCAAGTGGACGGTTCATTCACATTGAACAAAAGAAAGATGGATTGCGAAACCCATCAAGCGATTGGACAAAACTTTCGAACGCAATTGCAAACTCTGTCTCCCTCGATGCTCTTCCGGTTGAGCTAACATCATTCACCGGCAGTGCAAAGGGTTCTTCGGTAATTCTCAACTGGCAAACAGCGACAGAAGTGAATAACTATGGATTTAGTGTAGAACGTGCCTCGACTGCGCTCGGCATGAAGTGGGAAGAGATTGCATTTGTGCAAGGACATGGAAATAGCAACTCACCAAAGGAATATTCTTTTACAGATAATCTTGCTCTTGCTCATGATCTTAATCTTGATCGCATTCAGTACCGCCTAAAACAAATGGATTTTGACGGCAAGTTTGAGTACAGCAACATTGTTGAAGTTGAAGTGGCTCACCCAGCCAACTATCAATTAATGCAGAACTATCCTAATCCGTTTAATCCGGAAACTACTATTAGCTACAAGATACAAGCGGCAAGCCAAGTAAGCCTAAAAGTTTATGATATTCTTGGAAGAGAAGTTGCAACTCTTGTAAATGAATATGAGCAAGCCGGTAAGCATAGTGTAGAGTTTAGAACGAAGAACGTAGAGTTGACTAGCGGGATTTATTTTTACCGACTGAAAAGCGGCTCGTTTAGTGTTACAAAAAAACTTGTTCTAATTAAATAGAAGAATCATATTATAGAATGCGGATAAGACTGATTTAACAGATATAGGTAAATTGAAATCCGCGTGAATCAGTTTAATCAGAGTTATGCATTTTAATAATAAGATTTTTTTGAAAGTGCCTTCATGAACAAAAACTTTTTTGACTTTCTCTCTTTCTTGCTTAATTAAGCGGAACAATAATCGGCTGGATTGACACAAGTCCAATTTGGGACAATTCCGGAATTACCGTAATTATTGCAGTTGTTGGCTCTTACATTGGTGTAGCTGTAGGTTAAGCTGTGAACCCATTATTTGGCAACGATAAGTAAAATTTTTTCATTTCTATCAAACCATTCCATTTTTGAATTTGTTCAAACTCAGCGATTTATAAAATGTCCAATTTTACTTTAGTTCAAAAAACCATATTTTTTCCATAAGTCATCTTATGGTCTTCACAAATGCTCTCACTCAAAAGAATTCAAACCAAACCAAATCATTCCGAGGAGGAATAATGAAAAGTAAATTCAATTTGCTGTTGGTTCTATTATTGTGCGCCGGCGTTTCACTCTTTGCCGGTGAGAAGAAAAAAGAATTCAAAATTCCGTATGAAAAGTACAAACTTGAAAATGGAATGAATGTAATTCTGCATGTTGATAAATCCGACCCGATTGTAGTTACCTATGTAGTTTATCATGTTGGTTCCGGCAGAGAAGAAAAAGGAAGGACCGGTTTTGCTCATTTGTTCGAGCATCTCCGTTTCAATGAATCACAGGATATTCCGCAAGGGCAATGGTTTAAGAAACTGCAAAGTGCCGGCGCATCCAACGTAAACGGCTCTACCAACGAAGATAGAACAAACTACTTTGAGGTTGTTCCGAAGAACGCGCTTGAAATGGCTTTGTGGATGGAATCTGATAGAATGGGATTCTTGCTCAGCAAGTTCAACGAAGAAACATTTGTAACTCAGCAGAATGTTGTGCAGAATGAAAAACGCCAGGGCGATAACCGCGCTTACTCTCAAAGCCAGTATATGATGGCTAAACTAATGTACCCAGATACACATCCATACGGACACACAGTAATCGGCGAGCTTGAGGATTTGGCAAACGCTTCACTTCAAGACGCAATTGATTTTCACAATAAGTATTACGCGCCAAGCAACGCAACTTTAATTGTCGCCGGTGATTTAGATGTTGCGCAAACAAAAAAATGGATTGAAAAATATTTTGCGGAAATTAAATCTTCTCCGGCTCCGGAAAAATTGCCGGTTATGCATGTTACTCTTAAAGAGCAAGTAAGATCGTATTATGAAGATGCGCTTGCAAACGCACCAATGCTTCAGATGGCTTATGCTTCGGCAGAAGATTTTAGCAAAGATTCCTACGCATTGGATTTTCTCGGACGCTTATTAGCCGGCAGCAAAAAATCTCCTTTGTACAAAGTTTTAGTTGAAGAAAAGAAACTTGCGCCGAATGTTATGGCTCGCCAAAGCAGCAGCGAATTTACAGGCGAGTTTAATATTAGTGTAACTGCATTTCCAACCAAAAAACTTGGCGATATAGAAGACGCAATTAAAGAAGCTTTTGCCCGTTTCGAAAAAGAAGGCTTTACCGATAAAGATGTTGAACGACAGAAAGCCGGTTTGGAGTTTGGGTTTTACAATTCAATTTCCAGCATTCTCGGCAAAGCAATGCGTCTAGGCGATTATAATATTTTCAACGGTTCGCCGGATTTTATGGCTACCGATCTTCAAAATACAATTAGCGTTACTAATGATGATATCTGGAGAGTTTACAACAAATATATCAAAGGACAGAATTATGTAGCGCTTAGTTTTGTTCCAAAAGGCAAAGCAGATCTAGCCGCACCAAATTCTCAACAATGGATTGTGAAAGAAGAAGCGATTGATAAGCAAGGAACAAAGAAGAAAGAATTTGCGCCAACTAAATTTGAACCGATTCCATCTAAAATAGATAGAACAAAAGAACCGGTTAAAGGCGCGGATCCGGTTGTTAAACTTCCTAAAATTTGGAAAGATAAAACCAAAAACGGAATTGAAGTTTACGGAATTAAACAAAGTGAACTTCCGCTCGTTCAATTTTCAATCATTCTTAAAGGTGGAATGCTGTTAGACAGTCCGCAAAAGATTGGCGTTGCTTCTCTTACTGCCAGAATGATGAACGAAGGAACAAAGAATAAAACTTCTGTAGAACTACGCGAAGCAATTCAAGATTTGGGCGCCAACATTAGTGTTCAAGGCGGAACAGAATCAATCGCGGTTTCCGGTTCTTGCTTGGTTAGTAAACTTCCGGAAGTTCTCACTCTAACAAAAGAAATTATGTTTGAACCAAGATGGGATGAAAAAGAATTTGGTATTGCAAAGAGTCAAACTATTGAACAGTTGAAGAGAAGCCAAACAGCACCATCATCAATTGCCAGCGGTGTGTTTGATAAACTTGTTTACGGTGCTGATAATATGCTAGCAAACCAAGCTGCTGGTACAACTGCTTCAGTAGAAAGTATAACGATTGATGATCTTAAGAATTTCTACGAGAAAAATTTCTCGCCATCAGTAGCAAAGATTATGATTGTTGGTGATATCACGAAAGAGAAAGCTGTGGCAGAGTTTAATGTTCTTAAAGATTGGGCGAAGAAAGATGTTGTGATTCCGGAAATTAAAATTGCCGCGGATACAAAGCCGGGACTTTATTTTGTTGATATTCCAAACGCGAAACAATCGGAATTCCGTGTCGGTCATTTGGGCTTGAGTGTAACCGATCCCGATTACTACAAAACAATAATTATGAATCACAAACTCGGCGGCGATTTTGGAAGCATTCTTAATATGATTCTCCGCGAACAAAAATCATTTACTTACGGTGCACGTTCTGGATTCTCCGGCACAAAATATCCCGGCTACTTCCAAGCTTCCGCCGCAATTCAAGCAAATGCTACGCATGAATCAGCTCAAATTTTCCGTGATGAAATTACAAAATACCGCGATGGAGTTTCTAAAGAAGATCTTGATCTGGTGAAGAGTACATTGCTAAAAAGTTTCTCCGGAAGATTTGAAACTTTGATGCAGCTTGCCGGAATGCTTCAGCCGGTTGTAATGTATAATTTGCCAATGGATTACATTGCAAAGCGCCAAAGTGAAATTCAAAAAACAACAACGGATGATGTGAAGAATCTTGCTCAAAAATATATTCAGCCTGATAAATTGCTTTATGTTATCGTTGGCGATAAGGCAACACAGTTTGAAAAATTAAAAGACCTCGGACTTGGCGAACCGGTTCTTTTAGATAAAGAAGGAAAGTTGGTTAAGTAAAGATTAGATAAAATACGATCAAGATTAAGATCAAGAGTATGATCAAGTTTAGATTCTGGAGCAATGAGGCGATTTTTCTTTGCTCTTGATCGTGATCATAATCTTGATCTTTTTTTATTCCGAATCCTTTCCTAATTCATTGCATCCTATTATCAGTTAATTTAAAAAAGGAAAACAAAATGAATAATGTAATAGTAGGAACGGATTCTAATTTTCAGCAAGAAGTTTTGCAATCTCAGACACCGGTGCTAGTAGATTTTTGGGCGCCCTGGTGTGGACCTTGCCGCATGGTTGGTCCGGTTGTAGAAGAAATTGCAAACGATTTAGCAGGAAAGTTAAAAGTAGTTAAAGTAAACACAGACGAAAACTACGGAGTAGCTTCTCAATACGGAATTATGAGCATTCCAACATTAGGAATCTTTAAAGGTGGCAAGTTAGTTGATTCTGTAATCGGTGCGGTTCCAAAATCTCATTTAGTGAGCAAGATTCAACCACATCTGACCAGCGTTAACTAAGTCTTCTCAAAAAAGTTGTTAATGTTAAAAATCTCTTCCATGGAAGAGATTTTTTATTTCAAACCGTTCACGCCTTTTATTTTTTGTAATAATTCCTTGTAAAGATCTTCATTTATATTTTTCAGAATTACTTTTAACAATTCTCTAAATTCACCCTGCGCAAAAAATCCAACAGCTAATTTTTGTCTTGAGTCGTGTAAATAAACTGGACGTGTTTGAAAACCGGCAAACATTCCGCCGGAGATACTGTCGATATCTTCAAAGTTAATTCTGATTGCCTTCTTGGTAAGAAAAAAATTTTCGCAGACGATTCCAGAATCATCACTTTTTATTCTAAATGGAAATAATCTGTAACTGGTTAGATAAAAACGATTGATCATAAAGATCAAAAGTAGGTTGAATAAAGCTACCAAAGCGAAGTACCATTTCTGGAATGCAATTATCACCGATGAAAGAGTGTAAAACAGAAGGAGGATCGTGATCAAAATATTTACATAACGATACCAGAATTTGGCAAAAGCCGAATATGAATAAGTTTTCATTGTCTCAGTTTTCTTTTCTGCAAATTACGAAAAGCAAAACCTAAAATTTAACGGAGATAATCATTATCTTCGCTACAAAAATTGGCTTATAACATGTACGATTTGCTTGTAATTGGTGCCGGTCCCGCCGGAATTAGTATGGCGGCTGAAGCTTGCCACTCCGGTATAGATTCAAAGAAGATACTTATTCTTGAAAAAGCTGAAGAACATTCTTTTTCCATTAAGAAATACTATCCCGATTCTAAATTGGTTACGGCAAACTACAAAGGCTTTGAAGCCAAATGTACTGGAGTGCTTTGTATTCAGGATTTAACAAAGCATGAAACTATTTCTTATTTAGATAAATCAATACTCGACAACAATTTAGTTGTTCACTACAGCGAGACTGTTTGGAAACTCCATCAGAATGAGGATAAAACATTTCTTGTATATACTGATAAAGCTGAGTATCAAACTAAGATCATTACAATTGCGATCGGTATTCTTGGCAAGCCAAATAAGCCGGATTACAAAATTCCTCTTAAGCTAAAAGAGAGGGCTTTGTTTGATGTGACTTCAGTAGAGATTAAAAACGCACGGGTACTGGTTGTCGGCGGCGGAGATTCAGCTTCTGAGTATTGCCAGTATCTAACTCAAAACGAAAATAAAGTCTATCTTAGTTACAGAAGAACCGATTTTTCAAGAATGAACGAAATAAATCGCGACAGTCTATTGGAATTGGAGAGAGAAGGCAAAGTTGAAATTCTTCGCGAAAGCAATATTACAGCTCTGGAAGAAAAAGATGGATTGCCTCTGGTTAAATTTCAAGAAGAAAAATTTGGCGAGCAAAAATATGATTTTGTGGTTTACGCGCTCGGCGGATCAACACCGGAAAACTTTTTGAAAATGTTAGGAATTGAGTTCGATGGTGAAGATCCGATTCTGCAAGAACATTATGAAACATCCGTAACCGGATTGTTTTTAACCGGCGACCTAACAGCCGGGACGAAAGGAGGCTCAATAATTTGGGCGTTCAATTCTGCAAACACTGCAATGAAAAAAATATGCAGAGATTATCTTAACTGTAAAATTGACTAAGAGTAATTATGAAAATTGAAACCAAAGCATATTCACTAGCGAAAGAGAAAATTAAAATCTTATTACTAGAAGGGATGCATGAAAATGCACTCGAACTATTTAACGAAAACGATTACACAAACATTGAATATGTTAAAAGCTCGCTTGAAGGTGATGAGCTGATTGAAAAAATTAAAGATGCACACCTAATCGGAATCCGCTCGAAGACAAATTTAACAGAAGAGATTCTTGAGCAAGCTAAAAAGTTGATTGCGATAGGCTGTTACAGCATTGGAACCAATCAGGTTGATTTGACTGCTGCTAAACTTAGAGGAATTCCAGTCTTTAATGCACCTTTTTCGAATACACGATCTGTTGCAGAGTTAGTTGTAAGCGAATGCATCTTCTTAATAAGAGGCATTTCGGAGAAAAACCATTTTGCTCATAATGGAAAATGGAGTAAGGATGCTTCACATTCATTTGAAGCAAGAGGAAAAAATTTAGGAATCGTCGGTTACGGGCATATCGGCTCGCAAGTTTCAATCTTAGCCGAATCGTTTGGTATGAACGTTTACTATTACGACATCGAGAAAAAACTGAGTCTTGGAAATGCAAAAGCGTGCGCTAAATTGGAGGATCTTCTAGCGATCTCCGATGTGGTTACCCTTCACGTTCCTGAACTGGATTCTACGAAGAACATGATTACAGCAAGAGAACTTGCTCTGATGAAAGATGGTGGTTTTTTAATTAATGCGGCGCGCGGAACTGTGGTTAATATTAATGATTTAACAGAAGCATTGGAGAGCAAGCATTTGGCTGGTGCTGCAATAGATGTTTTTCCCGAAGAACCTAATTCAAATAAAGAACCATTCGTAAGTCCGCTTCAAAAATTTCAAAACGTTATTCTCACTCCTCACATAGGCGGAAGCACTTCGGAAGCGCAAGCTAATATTGCTCTGGAAGTTTCAGAAAAACTTGTTAAGTATTGCGATATAGGTTCTACAATCGGCGCAACAAACTTTGTGGAAGTTTCACTTAGTCCGAACTATGATAGACAACGCTATCTTCACATCCATAAAAACTTACCCGGTGTACTTAACAAAATCACAAGTGTATTTACATCCCGCAACTTGAATATTGCTTCACAATATTTACAGACAGATCCGCATATTGGTTATGTTATAATTGATATCGACAACAAAAATGATTCCGAAGAAATACTAAAAGACTTACGATTGATTCCGGAAACGATTAAAACAAGAGTTTTACTGTAATTGTTTTGCTGACAGATATATTGAAGCGAAATTCCAAAAAAAACAGTTAACACAAAGAAAACAATTTCATGAAGAGAAAATTATTCATATTAATTTTTTTGTTTATCGTTCCACATCATTCATTTTCGCAATCTATTGTTGATCTTCTTTTAGAAGATAAAAGTGGAATCTCGATACAAAAATGGACAGAAGACAATGTGCTTCCATCAAATAACATTTATAGTTTGTTATTTAGCAAACAAGGTTTTTTATGGCTTGGCACAGATGTTGGACTCACAAGATTTGATGGTGCGGAGGTTAAAAATTTTAGTTTGCTCAACACTCCCCAAATAAAAGCTAATCAAGTTACTGCTCTATATGAAGATAAAAGTGGTAGAATTTGGTTTTCAAACGTTACAGCTGGAATAGTTAACTATTATAATGGTCGTTTTAAAAGGTTTGGTATAGAAGATGGCTTTCCCGAAAATAATTGCAGTGGAGTTGTAGAGGATAAAGATGGAAAGTTTTGGGTTAGCACTCGTGGGGGCGGGTTAGCTTTAATAGACCATGGCAGAGTTACAACTATAACTACTAATGATGGATTACCTTCCGACAGAATCTCGGCAATAGTTACGGATAAAAACAATGCTATTTGGATAGGGACAAATAATTATGGTGTAACTAAAATAGATAGAAATAGCATTACAGTTCTGAATGAAAAAGATGGTGTTCCCCAAAAACATGTTTACAAATTATATGTTGATAGGAAAAACCGGGTTTGGGTTTCGTTTGATAAAGGCATTCTGGTTATTGAAAACGGGAAAGTTGCAACGACAAGATATTCGGATAAATTTAATTCCACTACAGTTACTTCAATCACTGAAGATGGGTTAGGAAGGGTTTGTATTACTACTGCCAATGCGGCGTATGTGTTTAAGGATAATGAGTTTCATAAGTTTTTCTCGCTAGATGGTGGAAAAAGCGTTTTCATTCAAGATATGCTGATAGTTGAAAACGAAATCTGGGTTGCAACAAAGGGAGCCGGGCTTTTTCAATTAAGAATAAATAGAGTACAGAATATTACCGGAAAAGATGGACTATTAGATAAAAGTGTTACTTCAATTTTTCAAGATTCGCACAAAAGAATTTGGATAGGAAATGATAAAAAAGTTTTTCTCTATAATGCTGATGCTGGTAAATTGCTAAAAATTCTTGATCTGCAAGGTTCATATGTACTAACTTATTGTGAACTATCACCCGAAAAATTTTTAGTTGGAACGCAAACCGCCGGCATATGGGAAGTGAACAATTTAAAAGCGAAAAAACTTGCCGGTAAGAAGGAACTTGGTTCAAATCTAATAAGAAGTATTATCAAGAGAAATGACGGCTCAACTGTTATTGGTACAAATGGTAACGGATTAGTTCTCATCAATAAAAACAGCTTGCAGATGATCAATAAAGAAAAAGGTCTTTCATCGAATCTGGTTTCATGTCTTTCTTTTGATTCACAAAAAAATCTTTGGGTTGGAACTACTGGTGGAGGCATTAATATTCTTTCGGCTGGTAATAAAATTACAGCAATAACAAGAACCAAAGGATTGGCGCATAATAATGTTACAGCAATTATTCATGATGGTAACATAACGTGGGTGGCAACAAATGGTGGCGGTTTAAGCCGAATCTGTAAAGAAAAAACATCAAATATTACAATGACTGCCGGTCTGTATGATAACCGTATTTTCAATATGGCTGATGATGGAAATGGTAAGCTTTGGTGTTCAACAAAAAAAGGTATTTATGCTGTTCTTAAAAGTCAGTTGAATGATTATACAGCCGGTAAAATTGCTAAAGTGAATTATCGGCTATTTACAAAAACAGAAGGAATGATAAACGATGAATGCCAAACTCTAACTACCAAAACACTACTTGTTCAAAAAAACAAATTGTGGATAGCAACCTTAGGTGGTATTTCAATTATAGATTTTACAAAGCTTAACGAAAAAGAAATCGCTCCAAGATTATTTATAGACGATATTAAAATAAACTCAAATCTAATTAGTATTGATTCTACAAGAACTTATTCTCCCGACACGGAAAATTTAGAAATTCATTACTCCGGAATTTCGTTTGATAATGGGAAGAATCTTTCTTTTTCTTATAAGCTGGAAGGTTGGGATGATAAATGGATAAGTGTTGGATCGAGAAGGATTGCATACTTTACCCATCTACCGCCCGGCAAATATGTGTTTAAAGTGAAAGCTGAAACACCTCAGGGAACAGAAAGCTTACAACCGGCTTCTTTTCAATTTTCGATTGAACCTCATTTTTATGAGATGATTTGGTTTCAAGTTATTTTAGCATTTCTATTACTAGGAATTGTTGCCGGGATTGTACGTTACATTTCCTTAAAAAAACTTAAGCTTAAGCTTGAGAGAATTGAAGCACAAGCAGCCCTTGAACATGAACGTATTAGAATCTCAAAGGATATGCATGATGAATTGGGTGCCGAATTAACCAAAATAAGTTTATTGACGGATATTGCTAAGAATAATTTTCTTAATAATTCTTCGAATGTGGAAAGCGATTTAAATCGGATTTCTGAAGCAAGCCGAGAAGTTGCTACTACAATGGATGAAATTGTCTGGGCAGTAAATCCGAAGAATGATAAGCTTGATAAAATGTGTAGTTACATCGCCGGTTACATTCAAGAGTATTTAGCACTAACAGATATTCACCTTATTTTACAAGTTCCGGAGAATATTCCGGCTATTTATGTGTCGGCGGAAATTAGGCATAATGTATTTCTGGTAATTAAAGAAGCAGTAAATAACGTTGTTCTGCATTCGCAAGCTACCGAAGTGATTTTTGAAGCGAGTTATAACAATGGGAATTTAATGTTTGTTCTTTCCGATAATGGAATCGGCATAGGCGATCAAATTGATGAGTTCAGCAACGGTACGATTAACATGAGTAAGAGAATAACGGAAAATGGTGGAGTTTTTGAAATCGTTCCGAACCCGGCAGGTGGAACTATCGTTAAAACATCTATCCGGATTAACTAATCACACAATTATGTGATTCAACAATTACAACTAAATTATAAATTCACCGAAACGGTTTTTGCGAAATGAGCCAGCAAGAAAATATAAGAGTAGCATTAGTTGAAGATAAAAAGGAAATTCGGGAAGGCTTAACTATTCTCATTTCCCGTTCGCCCGGTTTTGAATGTGTAGCATCATTTGCCGATGGTGAAACAGCACTGCAAAAAATTCCTTCACTTAAGATTGATGTTGTTCTGATGGATATTAACCTGCCCAACATGAACGGTATTGAATGCATAAAAAAGCTTAAGCCGCTTCTTGTTTCTACACAGATTATTATTCTAACAATGTACGAAGATGATGAACATGTTTTCGAGGCTCTTAAAGCGGGCGCTGCCGGTTATTTATTAAAAAGAACTTCCTCATCAAAAATTCTCGAAGCTGTAAAAGAAGTTCATCAAGGTGGCTCGCCAATGTCTATGCAAATTGCAAGAATGATTGTGCAATCTTTTATGGAAAAACCTGTGCAGTCAAATCTTGAGCAAAAACTCACCGAAAGAGAATTTGAAATATTAGGGCATCTTTCCAAAGGGTTACGTTATAAAGAAATTGCTGCTAATTTATTTATCAGCGTAGAAACAGTACGTACTCACCTCCGTAAGATTTATGAGAAACTTCAAGTCCGCAATTCTACAGAAGCAGTATTAAAATACCTTCAGAAATAAAATTAGTGATTTACGTTACAATGTCTTTTTATCACACTTTTAGGTGATTGAAGACCTTCGTTTCTCATCTTAGATTTCCCCAAGCAAATTATTCAGTGAGAGCTAAGATGAAAAAACTATTTACCATCTGGACGATTTTAACAATTCTTATTCTCCTCCTATTCCTAAATTCATTTACTAATGCACAATTGAGCTCACCAACAACAGAAACTGTTTATGGTGGAAGAATCAATGGAATATCCGTTATATCAACCGCAGCAAATACCAGCCGGATTTATATAGCGACCGAAAGTGCCAACTCGGTTTTCTATGCCGATGTTACCACAACTTCCGGTTCGGAGTCTTTTGGTACATTCACAGTAATGCCGGGTTTAGGAAGTGATGATAATTATGGCAGCGCTATATCGAAGATATATGCGCACCAAACTTCGGGCTATTTATTCTTCCTTCAGAATAATAATCTTTACAAAACAATATATACCGGCAGTGCTGTAACTTTGGTTGAAGGAGCAGCAGTTTCCGATTTCATTGTTTATGGTGATTACATCTTCTACATTAAGGGAACTTTATTTTATTACGGTCAAATAGATGGGAGCGGTAACATTACTTCTTCAGGTTCATTTTCGATAGCCTCATTAACTTTCCCATCGATTCGGGTTAATCCTTCGGACAGTAAGATATATATTGCAACTCTCTCAACCACGCCGTCAATTTATGAATCTAGTCAAGCATATAACGCACTCACCGGTTCTAGCAGTTTTAGTGCTCTAACAGTAGGAACAATCTCGGCTTCGTTTACTAGTGTAGACGCTTTTGGAATTGGTCCTGACGGAACGTTTTTTATAGGTGGGGATAATAACTCGTATAAGTTCGTTCAATATTCAACTGATAAAGGCGCTACTTGGTCTGCTACAGCAGCTACTTCAATTACTGGAATTGGAGGAACAAATTTTTCTTTTGCCGGCTCTACTTCCCCATATGTAGTTCATACGGCAAAATGTTACGCAACATTTACTACTGCAAGTGGTTTCGGGTCTTGGGCTGAATATGGAAATGTATCTAGTGAAACACATCCAAATGATGGAGCTGTTTTTGTTGATCCCAATAACAACCAAATAGTTTATATAACCACAGATCAAGGAATTGGGGCAACAAAAAATGGAGGCTCCGTTCTTTTCGAAATTGATGATGGAGTAGAGGCGGTACAAGTAAATGATTTTAGTATGCATTCCGGAAAAGATATTGCATGGCTTGCATCTAAAGCGGGTGTACGTAAAGTAACTTCATTTAGTACAACTCCGGTATGGACTAATGCAATATTTCCGAACAATGATGGTTCAACATATTATTCTGCGGAAATGGAAAATGACAACGATGCAACTGCATATGTTGGTAATGTACGTGTTTATAAAACAAATAATAGCGGCTCAAGCTGGAACCGGGTTTTATCTGAAAGTACAACCGGTTATCCGGGTGTTGGCTCTAGGGTGGAAGCTATCGAAGTCTGTCCAACCAATAGTAACCTAGTTCTTGCCGGTTTTTATGTGGATGGAACTAATCAAGGCGGCTTATGGTATTCCATTAATGCCGGAGCGGTGTGGACGCAACTAAAACTTAGATCTACTTCCACACTACCCAATGATGTTGATGTTAAGGATATTGCATTTACAACAGAAAGCGGGCATGCAATAGCCTACATTGGCGTTTATTATGATTTAACAATTTCCGGTCCGGAAAATAGAGGATATAGTATTTACAGAGCAGAGTGGGATGGAAGTGCTTGGACAGTACGAGAAGATATGCAATATTTATACACGAGTACCGGAGCTGTAATTGTAGTTACTATAAACGATATTGAAGTTAACTCTGCCGGAACAATTCTTTACGCAACCGGTACTGATGCATCTTTAGTAGCACCTGTGGCTTATTATAAAGATTTAAGCGGAACAAATAAATGGACTCCGGTTCCTCCAACGGGATTTCCAACCGGTGATAAACAAGGCAAAGCTATTGCTGTGGGTGGTGGGGCGATATATTGTGCAGTGGATAATGTTATCTATACAATTGCTGAATCGGGCGGTACCGAATGGTCTATTGGACATACTTATCCGGCAGGAACAGAAATAAATGTTTTGTTCTATGATGCTTTACTTGCTGGAACCGGAACCGGTTTGTACGGGCATGATTACAGCGGCCCTCTTCCGGTTGAATTGATTTCTTTTACAGCTGAACTAGAAGGAAAGAAGGTAAATCTTAATTGGGAAACTGCTACTGAAGTAAATAATTACGGCTTCGCCGTCGAGCGGTCGGCAGTCGGTGGTCAGCTTTCAGCCGAAAGCGGAAAGCGGAAAGCTGATAGCTGGCAAAGGATTGGTTTTGTACAAGGTCATGGCAACAGCAATTCTCCTAAAGAATATTCATTTGTTGATGAACCTAGCGGAGGAAAAGAATTTTCTTACCGCTTAAGGCAAATTGATTTTGATGGCGCGTATGAATTTTCTCACACAGTAAAAGTAAGCTTTACAGATGAACTCAATTTCAATCTTGTCCAGAATTTCCCAAACCCTTTCAATCCGGAAACTGTAATTAAATTCGAATTACCGAAAGCATCTTTTGTGAAGCTTCGTGTCTATAATACTTTGGGCGAAGAAGTAGGAAACTTACTAAATGAAAAGAAAGATGCCGGAATTTACTCGGTAGATTTTAATGCAAAACATTTACCATCAGGAGTGTATTTGTATCGGCTGGAAACAAACGGTTACACGCAAACCAAAAAAATGCTCCTGGTAAAATAAACCCCCTCCCAATTTCGGGCGGATCAACCCTTCGGTCTGCCCGAATTTATTTCAGCAAAACAAGTTTTTTTGTAACGCTAAACGAGCCGCTTTGCAGTCGGTAAAAATAAATCCCGCTCGTCAACTCTAAGTTCTTCGTTCTAAACTCTACACTATGCTTACCGGCTTGCTGGTATTCATTCACTAATGTTGCTAATTCATTTCCTAAAACATCATACACTTTCAAACTTACGTTGCCTGCTGCTTGTAGTTTATAGCTAATTGTTGTTTCCGGGTTGAAAGGATTTGGATAGTTCTGACTTAGCGAAAATTCGCCCGGAATATTTGCTTCAGCCAAATTATTCGTATTATCAATTATGCCATATTTCTTCTTCAGCTCAATTATTCTTTTGTAAGATTCATCAATTCGGTTAACGGATATCCTTCCTTGATTTATTTTTTGTTCTACAATATCGACTATCAGCTTCACCAGCGAACCATTGTTCTTCAGGTTATACTCATATAACAGAATATCTATTCCCGCATTTATCGCAAGTTCAATTGATTCTTCAAAACCATAGTTAAGTGTTATTGCTTGCATAGACATTCCGTCTGTTACAGTTACGCTATTAAAACCAAGCTGGTTTCTCAAGAAATTCGTTACAACTAATTTTGAAATTGACGCCGGATAAACCGGATCGAGATTTTTGTTGAACAAATGACCGAGCATCACCATTCCATCGTAACCGTTTGCAA
>CAZEDR010000029.1:0-18794 GCA_964510975.1 uncultured Melioribacter sp.
GTTCCTCTTGTTTGTTCCTCTCTTGATTTATATTTTTCACACAACCTCTTAAGCGCGGGGTTAATACAAAAGTATAAAGAATGGGCTTTAGCCCCAGATTAACTTCCTAAGCTTAATTAATTCAGTTGAGCTAGAACTTTATCTGCAACAAAGTCGCCTATCGAAAGCGATGCTGTCGCAGCCGGAGAAGGCGCATTGCAGACATGCACAATTCTTTTATCTTCTACTATGTAAAAATCGTCGAGTAATCGTCCATCTTTCATACAAGCTTGGGCGCGAACACCGGAGCCGCCAACTTCCAAATCTGCTGCTTTGATTTCGGGAACGAGTTTCTGCAAAGCTTTAACAAATGCATTTTTATTGTATGAACGATAAAACTCACCAATCCCAGTTTTCCAGTGTCTCATCATTATTTTATGAAAACCGCTCCAAGTAAAAGTCTCAAATGTATCTCGCAAATTGAAACTTGTCTTATTATAACCTTCCCGCTTAAAAGAAAGAACAGCGTTAGGCCCGCATTCTACTTCATTATCAATCATGCGTGTAAAATGAACACCGAGAAAAGGAAACGAAGGGTCGGGAACCGGATAAATAAGATTCTTCACCAAATGCTGAGCTTCCTTTTTTAATTTATAATACTCACCCCGGAAAGGAACAAGCCGGTATGGCAAATCCGGATGAGTAATTTTTGCAATTCGATCTGAAAATAATCCGGTACACGTGACTACAGTTTTAGCAATAAATGTTTGATCCTTAGAGATAACCTCGCAATGAACTTGTTTGATAGAAATGTTTTCAATCTCTTGATTGAAAACAATCTGTGCGTTATAACTTTTTGCTACTTCCAAATATTTATTCGATACTTCGGTGTAATCAATTATGCCGGTTTGAGGGACTTTAATTGCTGCAACTCCCGCAGCATAGGGCTCTATCTCTTTGAGTTCTTTCGTAGTAAGAATTCGCAATCCTTTCAATCCATTCTGAATTCCTCTATCGAAAATATTTTTCAGAATCGGAATTTCATTTTCGGATGTAGCCAGAATAATTTTACCGCAGATATCAAATTTCAAATCATGCTTGCGCGCAAAATCTAACAGCATATTGTAGCCGCGAGTGCAATTCTCAGCTTTCAAACTACCCGGCTTGTAATAAATACCAGAATGAATCACTCCGCTGTTGTTACCGGTTTGGTGCTTTGCAATCTCACCTTCTTTTTCAATAAAAAGAATTTTGAGTGATGGATTTTTCTCGAGAAGTTTTACTCCGCTTGCTAAACCAACTATTCCCGCACCAACAATAATAACATCATACATAAATTTATCTCTCGGTTGAAGTCCAAATTACACTATGCTTTTTCTTCATGAATCTCACAAAACCAACAAGAACAGCTACATTGGAAACAACAAAGAAATAAGGAAGCGAAAATATTGATACTTGCAGTTTTACCTTTGAAAACAAAAAGCCAACTACCGCTAAAAAGTAAAACATTAACTGAAGCGCAAAGAATAATGCAACCGCAAAACTATACAAAGCAATAATGTAGCTCAGAATGAATGTTAGTACCAGCAAGAATGGTAAAATCCATCTAGTTACTTTATGCGAGAAGAAGGCGTATGCAAGCAAACGATTTTTAGACACAAGCAGTTTCTTAAAATTCACTAATAACTGAAAATTTGTAGCGCTGAATCTCACTTTGCGAGTGTATTCCGACTGTAAATCGTTGCCAGTATTTTCATTTGCAACAGCATTTTCTTTGTAATTGAATTTGTATCCCTTCGAAACAATCGAGAGTGAAATAAACAAATCATCAGTTACAGCTTTTTCAATTGGAATATTCTGAAATAAACTTCTTCTAATCGCAAAGATTCCGCCATTTGCGGCAAGCGAAACGCCAAGTTTTCCTTCAGCGTTTTTTATAAACGTTTCGTACTGCCAATATTTTTTTTCTTCAACTCCGTCAGAGCGCATCTCATCACTATCCACAAGAACTAATCTGCCGCAAACACCACCAACTTTTTCCGAAGTAAATCCTCTTACCAAATTAGAAACAGCATCGTTTTGAAACTCTGTATTTGCATCAGTAAAAATTATTATTTCACTTTCTACCTGGGGCATCAGCTCATTCAGAATGCCGGCTTTTCCCCTTCTCTGATCCGAGATAAAAACAATTAGCCAAGGAAATTCTTTTTTAAGTTTGAGCAAAATGTTATCCGTAGAATCGCTTGACACATCTGAGCCAACATAAACCAGCACTTTACTCAAATTGTAATCTTGCGCTGCAATATTTCTAATTCTCTGCTCAATCACTTTTTCTTCATTATACGCAGCAATAACAATCGCAACATCCGGTTGGTAGTTTTCGTTTCCGGGTTCAATAGTTTTATCACGGCCAATCAAATAAATAACAAGAGGATAAATAACAAATGAATTGACAATTGTTACACACGTAAGTAACAGTAATATTTCCAATATTAGTATCATTAAGCTATTCTATTTTTCTTTGCTTCAATTTTTTCCGCTAAATCAAAGACCTTTTCAGTAATGGCATTCCATGAATACTCTTTAGCTTTTTCAATTCCAGCATGATTCCTTTTGTCACTGTTCTCTTTAACTGCTTGCCCAAGCATCTTAATAAACTCATCACTATCACTAGCAATATACGCAAGATCGGCAAAATTTTTCATCTCGGGTAAATTGGTTGTTACAACCGGAATTCCAAGCGAGAAATACTCAAGTAGTTTTAACGGATTAGAAGCAACCGTTACCGGATTTACCTCAAATGGAATTAAGCCTACATCAAATACAGAGGCATAACTTGGCAATACTTTGTAATCAACCGGTCCTAAATAAACAAAATTTTGGTAATCAAAAAAGGCACTTAAATCTCTCGTGGTTTTGCCTATCAGAACGAAAGTATAATCGGGATATTTCTTTACGCAAGCAATAATTAATTCCAAATCAACCCATTCTGAAATTAAGCCAAAAAAACCAACAACCGGTTTTTTAAGCGAATTAACTTTTTCATTAAGGGCAGCAGTTTTTTTGAAATGATTTACATTTACACCTTGCGGGGCAAAATGTGTCTCGGATTTATGCTTGCGGGATTCCATCAATACTTTTGAAACCGCAAAAACGCCATCTACTTTCTTAATTATTTTCTGTTCCGAAGGAAGAATGCACTTGAACGCTCCTTCCATACTGGAATAATCATCTACACAATAGTAGAAAGAACAGCTTTCGCCAAGTTTGCCAATAATTTCATCAGTTACAGGACTTGCTGTTATTAAAATTGGCTGAATTGAGCTGTACTTCGCTAAAACTCCTTTAACTGCTTTTACAATAAAATGTGAATTTATTCTTTTGATGATTCCGAAATCGTGTAGCGGAATTACAAACGGATGAATTATAATCGGAGTTTTTTCGGTTGAAAATTCCGTTGCAGCCTTCTTTTTTAGAACACTGCTTAATTTTTGGAACGCTCTCTTGAAATCTGCAAAGTTAATTTTGGGTTTACGCAAGCCTAACGAGCCAATCCAGAAAATTCTGTTATTGTTTTCCATTAACACTTTAGCTACATGCTGAAGTGTTGAAGGAAACCGTCCCCAATCGTCATTGAAAATTATTATGTCCCGTTTGGAAATCACTAATTCAGCTCACGCTTTAATATTTCAAGGATTCTTTCAGAAGCTTTGCCATCTCCAAACGGATTTTCTGCCGGGAAGAAATTGAATCCGGAAGAAAGTTTTTCATTAATATCAGCAAAATGATGGAAGATTTTTCCCTTATCGCTTCCTGTTAAGAAGGCATAACCAGCTTCAATTGCTTCATTGCGCTCGGTTACAGAACGCATAACAATTATTGGTTTCGAAAACACAAAACATTCCTCTTGAACACCGCCGCTGTCGCTCATAATAAATCGGCATTTGCTCATCAAGTACAAGAAGTTAAGGTAATCCAATGGTTCAGTTAGAAAAATATTTTTTGTCGCGCTCAGTATTTCATTGACCGGCTTCGCTACATTCGGATTTAAGTGAGTGGGATATACAAAATTAAGATTTGAATACTGCTCTGCTAATTCTTTAATCGTATAAAGTAGATTTTCCATTTCCTCACCAAATTTTTCTCTACGGTGAAGTGTCATCAGAACGAATTCTCTTTTCAAGAAATTGTTGCCAAATCTTGTGTAAACATCTGCTTCTAATTTTTTCACCAATTCATTTTGCAGCAATTTAGCTTTTATCTCAATTAGCGAATCCACTACTGTATTGCCGGTAACATAAACTGTTTCTTCGGCAAATCCTTCTTTCAATAAATTTTGCTTCGACTCTATTGTCGGCGCAAAATTGAAATTAGAAATAACCGAAATGAACCTTCTATTAGCCTCTTCCGGATATGGATGCATAAGATCATAACTTCTTAAGCCGGCTTCTACATGCGCAACTTGGATCTTTTTATAGAAGGCTGCTAAAGCAGAAACAAACGCAGTTGTTGTATCGCCTTGAACTATAATAACGTCCGGTTTATATTTTTCAAGAACAGCTTCCATTCTAAGAAGTGAGTTTGCAGTTATATCATAAAGAGATTGGTTAGGCTTCATCAAATCCAAATCATCATCAATCTGTATATCAAACAAATCTGTAACTTGCTTAAGCATTTCGCGGTGCTGACCGGTAGAGCAGACAATTGTTTCAAATAATTTTTCTGCTTTCAATGCTTTAATAACCGGAGCCAGTTTAATTGCTTCGGGTCTTGTTCCAAACACAACTAGAATTTTTCTCAAACAGAAACCTTAAATAGATTTTTAGGATAAATAAAAAATGTTTTCAGATAGCACCACGCCTTATTAAACATGCCGGTATTCATCTTTGCCAATCCGGCTAAAAGATAAACCGGAACGCGAATCAGCAGACCGGAATAATGAATTGCGCATGCTGTTATGAATTTAATTCCAACAAAATGCTTCTGAAAAAACTGAACCTTCGCAATATGTTGATTATAGAATTTGAACCAGAGATTTGAATCGGAACTTGAACCACCTAGATGCACAATGCTTGCCAATGGCAAATAATAAACTTTTCCTCCGGCTTTCATGTAACGGTAACAATATTCAGTTTCTTCGTAATAAAAGAAAAAGCGCTCATCCAGTAGCCCAACAATACCGTATACTTTTTTAGGAATGAAAAAATAGGCGCCTTTAACTACTTCAACCACTTCCGGATTGCCGGTCAGTTTATAATTTCGATTCCACTTGCTCAGCACTTTACTACTTGGAAGCAGTTTGTACAAAAAATAATTCTCACCGAATAAGTTCGAAATTGTATCGTAATCTATCACAGAAACTTGATGTGATCCATCCCCATTCAAAAGTTTGCAGCCAATAATTGCTTCATCGCTTACAGATTTGGAGAAATCTATAGTGGCTGAAATTACATCTTCAGTAAAAACCATATCATTGTTCAACAGCAGTAAGTATTTCCCGGCAGCTTCTTTAATTCCAACATTGTTTGCCGCCGCAAAACCATTATTTTTTCCTAGCTTAATTGTAATGATGTTTTCAAACCGGGAAGTCACCTCATCAACATCGCCCACAGTTGAGCCGTTATCTACAACAATAACTTCGTACACTACTTTAGTAAATTCTTGAAGAGTGGAAAGGCATTTTTCCAGCAAGTCAAATCCATTGTAGTTTACTATTATTATGGATATTTCCGGCATCAGTCCCTTGGAATTTTCTGTACAAATATAGTTTTTATTGAGCCCAAAAATTCATTGTAACGAATTTTTTGCCGTCGGCCGCAAGTAAAACGTAATACTATAAACAACGTTTTACAGCGGGGTAACTCGGCAATTGATATATTTGTTTCCAAAAGAAACATTTGCGGCGCAGAGCGAAAATTTTAAAAAGAAAATTTGGGTTGAAAGAACTATTGGCTATAATTGCGCGCTGAAATTACATTTTAACTGACCAATGGCGAGCTAAAAATGCGTGAACATAAACTCCGATTGCCGATTATTTTTACCTTCATATTTGCACTAAACTCATTTGCCCAGCAAATACAATATGAAGCAGCCGAAGGAAAAATAACTGGAATTTGGCCCCATAACAACCGTTTCATTTCAGTTGATAAATTAGCCGAACTAAAAAACCGTTGGGGATTCGAAAAACTTCTCGTTGCTGCAATTTATGGTAAGAAGGAATTTGAAATGGCAAACAAAGCCGGCTTTGAGTCATCCGATATCTGCTTTCAGATTTATTTGCCCGACCTTCAAACCAACAGAGAAAAAACCTTAAACACTATAAGGGAATTAGGTAGAATTGGTGGTTATTATTTCGATGAACCAATTAGCCGTAAACAATCTTTGCCAGATTTTCTTTGGCTTTTAAAACATCTTTCCGAAAATGGTTACTATCCGGATGCGCAATTTATAGTGAGCGAAATAAATGAGCACCGAGCTAAAAAAATAGAATTTCTTGTTGATGAAATTATGTATAGCGGCTACGGCGAAAAACAAAACCAAGGGTCAGATCAGAATAAAACTTGGACAGAATGGCAAAGGCTACTCGGAAGCAAATTTTCGATGGTTTGGATAAGTTCGCTTGAAGATGCCGACCACTACAAAACACTTTTCAAATCGGCAAAAGAACTTGGTATGCGGGGAGTTTGGTTATATCAGCTTGAGCCACTTGATGCAGATAAAGAATGCGATGATGCAAATTTTGAAAAATTCTGCGAGGCTGCTGTTGAATTTGGCTTTATGAAAGTGAAGGAATAGACATTGTAATTGCTAAGCTAAAACTTTGAGATTATTTCTTCCAGAATACTGCGGCCAATGTAGCATCTTTTTCAATTGTAAAATTATAAACCAAATTCGAAAAAAAACGAGAAACCGGAAAACGAAGCAATAAATACTTGATAAATCCCCTCAGTCCCTTTTCTTCTATCTTTTTTCTTCCCGGGAAAGGCTTAAAATTAACATCAACCACATGTTCTTGAATAACTTCTTTTTGGAATCGCAAATATCGAACAAGTCTGTTATCATTTTTAGGGAAGTAACCCGAAAATGATCCAGTCTGAAAATTCATTTCATGCTTTTCAGCCAGTACTTTGAATGATTTCTTTCCAAACCAGAACTTATGAATTGGGGGAAGATCGGTATACCAAATTGCATTTGTTTTGCAAAAATCTTTATTAGGAGTTGTTAAAAATATTTTTCCATTGGGTTTCAAAAGTGATACACAAGATTCAAAAAATTCAGTTGGTTCATCAACATGCTCAATAACTTCCGTAGAGATGATCAAATCATATTTGGCGTTTCGGTTAGCGAGTTCTTTCAAGCTTTCATTAGAATAGTGATTTCCAAAATTTTCCTTAGCACTTTTAATAGCATTTTCGGAAATATCAATTCCGGTAACATCAAAACTTTCTTTTGCTAAAGCATAAGTCAGATATCCGAAACCGCAACCAACTTCCAGCACGGTACATTTGGGTTGATTTTTGATGAAGTTATAAACCGAATAATATATTGAGCTTTCTAACGCTAGGTATTTTAACGGATTGTTTGAGGATTTAATTCTTTCGCTTTGGTTGTAATACTTATCGTAACCCTCTATCTCCAACGAAGAAGAGTATATTTTCTCATACATGGATTTGTCAGATTCATCATCAACAATAAAATTCGTGTTGCAGTTTTTACAAGCGTAAATATCATAGAATGTTTTCTCAACATATCCCGGATATTTTTCATACTTAATCGAAGTATCGATAGAGCCACAAACTTTACATTTAATCTCTTGAATCATATCCACCTTATTAATTCTACTTTTTAATAAAATACTTATTAAAAAGATTTTCTTTATTGATTAGCCTAAAGAAAATTAGAATTTCTTCCTCGGTAAAGAATTTTAGGAATCACTTTACTGGTATTACAGCGATTCCCGATAAGATGACATATGGAATTACCGGAAGCAAAGAGAGCAGCCAAAGAATAGCTGCCAAAGTAAGCGACCAGAGAAGCATTCTGTATCGCCCTATCGAAGGGCGGAAGCCGAACTTGTTCAACGCAAACAAAATGAAGATGAATGAAGTAAAACTCGCAATCAATTTTGCGATTGAAGCACCTACATATGAGTATTGTGGAATTAGAATGAAACAAAACAAAACATTTACACCGGCTTGTATTCCGGCATAAATGAAATTGTAGTGTTGTTTGTTATCTGCGATCAACACGGATAAAGAATAAAAAGCAAAGAAAAGAAATATTTGGCACCAATAAAGTATAGATGCCGAATAAGCCGTAGCCGAAAACTGATTTCCAAATATTATTGTTACCAATGCGTTTGATTCAAAAGTAAAAACAGCGGCAATTACAAATGAGATAAAAAATAAAAGCTTTATAACCAAATTGTTGATGAACTCTGTGTTTTCATTTTCTTTAAGACGTTTAACCAAAATCGGGAATACGGTTGTAACAATAGCGCCAGGTATAATACTGAGCGGCATTGTTAAGCGAGAACCGGCAGAATAAATACCGGTAGCAAAATGCCCCTTAAATGAATCGAGAATTACTACATCTAACTGAAAGAAAATAATAGTGAGTAAGACAAATCCAAATAGAGGCAACGATTCTTTCAACAACCACAGTCCCCGTTCAAGTGTGAATTCATATCTATACCCAAATTTTTTTCTTAGATAATAGAAAGACAAAATGAAGCCGGGAACGTTTGATAAAGCATATACAATAACAAAGTAAAGAACCTTGTCATTCACAAAAGGGATGAAAAGTATAAGCAACAGCAAAACAAAATTATCTAGAATAGCCATGAGCATTGGATAATGCATTTTCATGCCTACTTTAAATGGAGTTGCTAAAGACTCCCGTATAACGACCATCTTTGCAGAAAGAACGATTGTTGCAAACAAAATGTTTGAAAGAAGAATTTCGCGGGTAGTCATTTCTAGAAAAGGTGCTATAAGGTTGAACGCTACAACCAGAATAATGTAAAGCACAAAGCGAAGGTTGAGTCCGGCGCTAAAAATGTGATAATTGTCTTTGTCCTTTGCAAATTCTCTAAAAACTATAGGTTCAATTCCAAAATCGACAACTTTGGAAAGTATACTAACAATTGCGAGTAGACTGCTGAAACGTCCGTAATTATCTACGCCAAGAAAGCGTGCAACAATTACCATTGCAATTACATTCGTTAGAAAGGCTGCTGCCTGTCCAAACGAAAGCGAGAAAACGTTTTTAGTTACTTTTTCGATAAAGTATTAACTCTATATGTAATTTGAAATATACTTTTTATAATACTCGTAAGTAAGATGGATTCCCTCTTCAAGAGTTACATTTGGTTTCCATGAGGTAAGATTCTGAAGTTTAGAAATATCAACATTGATGTCGCCGGTTTCCACTTTCTCATAATCCTCCGGCCATGGAATATACTCCACTTTGCCGCTTTTAACGCAGCTTACCACACTATGAACCATATCGCTAAATTTTGAGGAAGTTCCAGTACCGATATTGATAATTTCACCAATTGCTTTTTCGGTCTCGCCGCATTTAATCATCGCATCTACAATATCATCTACAAAAATATAGTCTCTAAGCTGAAGTCCTTCCCCGTATATTTTGATAACCTTATCTTCCATCGCCTGTCTAATGAACCAGCCTACCAGTGAATACTTACTATGTTTTACCTGTTGTCTGGGTCCATACGGATTAGTCAATCTTAATATTGAACAAGGAATACCGAAATCTTTATAATACATTAACAAATATTTTTCGGATGTAAGCTTGTGAATTCCATATAAACTAAGCGGATTCGTCTCGCCATTTTCTGTAATAATCGATTTATCAGCCTTGCCGTAAACCATTCTGGAACTTGAAAAGATAATTTTAGATTTTGGATTATATTTTCGGCAAGTCTCCAAGATATTTAGTGTGGCCCGCGCGTTCAGATCCAAATCTTCAAACGGAATGTTAAGGCTGTCAATATAACTTACCTGAGCGGCAAGATGGAAAATAATATCGGACTTTACGATTAGCGGGCGTATTACATTTGTATCTCGTATATCACTTATTACCAATTCAATTTTTTCTTCGTTGCCCAGAATATTGAATGAGTTTCCGCCATAAAGAGGGTTGAGATTGTCTATTATACTGACGTTTGCACCAAGTTCAATCAGTTTGTGTGTCAAATTACTCCCGATGAAACCCAGCCCGCCCGTTATAAGAACATTTTTGTTTTTATAATAATTTTCCATTGAGTATTGCCATATTATAATTAGTTAAAAACTAAAAGATAGCTAGTGCGATTCTTTAATTTCCTCAAACAACTGTTTATAGTTATTCATCATGTTGTCTAATGAGAATCTATTTTTTATTGAAGCATTAAATTTTATTATCTCATCTCTGTTACTTTTTATTTCCACAAGCTTGGCGATGTAATCATCAAAGTCATCCAGCGCAAATAATTGATTCTGGGAATTACCAACCACATCCGGGTTGCCACCTACATTTGACGCAAGAATCGGCATCTCCGCGTATAGAGCCTCTATCAAACTAATTGAGACACCCTCGTAGCGCGAAGAAAGGGTGAAGAGATCGAACCCCTTCATATACTGATGAGAATTTTTGAGCTCGCCTACCAGAAAGAAGTCGTTTTGTATTCCAAACTCTTGAATCAACCCTTCATAATGTTTACGGTCCGGGCCATCCCCAATAATGACAACTTTCGCATTTGGAATCCTTTCTTTTATCTTCAAATAGTTACGAATCAAAAATTCATAATTCTTCTGGTAAATAAGCCTTCCAGTCGAACCAATCAAAAAATTATCTGTCAAATCCAGTCCACATTTATCGGAGAAAAAAGCTCTAGCATCCTTTCCGCTTCTAAAGCTCAAATCTGTTTCATCCAAACCGTTATAAATAACCTCGGCATTTTTTACCATACCGGCTTCTTTTACTTCTTTATAGTTAAGATTACATTCGAAGACAACTCTATCTAAAGTATTTAAAAGAAGTTTATAATAAAACTTAGCAAGTATCTTAAAGAAGTAGTTAGCTTGATAATTCACATCTATAAATGATAAGCCGTGAAAAGTGAAAATTGTTTTAGGCTTTTTTTTAAGAAATAACGAAGAGATAGCTCCTATAAGTGTATTAGAGCTATTAAGATGGATTATGTCGTAATTATTCTTTTTTAACAAATGATAGAGATCATAAATGAAATAAAACGAATTGAGAACGCTGAAATTCCTTTTCAAGGAGTTTAAATAATGAAACGTGATACTTTCTTTTTGAAGTTCGCTGAAGAGATAATTACCATCTCCGGCAGCCACTTCTACGTCACATCCATTTTTTTTCAATGAACGTGCCAGATTGAGCACAAATACTTGAGCTCCGCCAATTTCGGATTTAGTTATGACAAACAGTATCTTCATAATATTTTAAGTTCTAACACGACCCATATTTATTTGTATTCGTTAAAGATGCCAACTAATTTTTTGGTAGTTTCTTTTATGCTGAATTTCTTTGACTGTTCCAATGCTTTCGATTTCATAAGTGAATAAAATTTTTCATCCCTTTCTAATTTTGATATATCATTTACAAATCCAGTATAATCATTCGGGTCATGAATTAACCCACCCTCTCCCACAACCTCAACCAATGCTGGAGCATTTGATGACAAAACGGGAATAGCAGACTGCATTGCTTCAAGCGGAGGAATTCCAAATCCTTCATAAAAAGATGGGAATATAAATGCAAATGCGAGATTGTAAATATATGCCAAATCATCATCTTCTAAATAATGGAAATAGATAATTGTTTTGTACCTTTTATTAATTTCCTCTAGGATGCTATCGGATCTATAACCCGGTTTACCAACAACTACCAATTTTAGTTTGCTACCATTTTTTTCGAGATCATCCATCATTTTAATGAGTCCGGAAACATTCTTTCTTTTTTCAACAACCCCAACATATAGCAGAAATTTTTCGGGTAAAGAGTATTTATTAAAAATTTTGTTCTTTTCTGTTACACTAAGAACTCTTGGGCAAAACCTATTTGAAGCTGTATTGTAAACAACTTCGATTTTTTCTGACGGTAAATTATAATACTTTATTATATCGTTCTTAGAAAGCTCAGACACAGTCACAACCTTATCTGATTTTTTAAGCGATAACGGTAGAAAAAAAGACAAATATTGCCGATAGAAAAACGGATAGTATTCCTTGTAAACTTTGAAGATAACATCGTGAACTACAGAAACAATTTTGCTTTTTCCTAAATCTACTAATGGGACAATCACATTTGGGAAAAAAACTAAATCTATTCCAAACTCTTTTACCAGCTTTGGCAGATCTCGATTTAGCCAGAGAGGTGAGTATATTTTGAAAGGTATCCTTGATTCACTTACAACAATCGACTTGTAAAAATCATTCTTTATTTCATGCTTTCTAGTACTGAATAAAAAGTATTCATTATGTGCATCTTGCGCCGGAATCTCAGTCAGTAAATTCAATAAATACCTACTTGTGCCGGTAACTTTCCTATCAAGAACTCGTGCATCTATTCCAATTTTCATTGCAACCCAATTGTATTAAAATAAAGTATAACGATAATCACGTGAAATCTAAAAAGTATGTTGTGGAAGAATAATAAATTGAACTACCCATTTTTTTACTTAGCTATAATTTTTAAAAACAATTTTTAACTTTATACTCTATTATTATAAGAAACTAAAACTGAATCATAAACGCTTACTAGCTGTTTATAATATACATCAGGAGAAAATAATTTTAGTGCAAATGTGTATGCATTATTAGAATAATCATGATATTCTTTCTCACTCAATAAATTACACTCATTAATAATCCTTGTTAATTCGAAAGAACTTTTTGAAGTAAATGTTAAACCGGTTTTTTTGTTGTCGATCAGCTCTTCTAAAGCACCTATTTTGGCACCTATCACTGGCTTACCCATAGCATATGCTTCAACTGTTGTAAGCGAATTAGTTTCGTAGCATTCTGACGGAACGATAACGAATAGTGCATTTTGTATTAATGACTCCAATTCAGATCCTGATTTATGCCCTATAACTTCAATATTTGGCGTAGCATGGAATTTCAAATATTGTTCCAGAGGGCCTGCCCCAGCAATCTTTAATTTTAATGTGGAATTAGTATTAAAGGTCGTTAGCAAAGTACTTAGTCCCTTTTCCTTCGCAAGCCTTCCAAACGATAAGAAATAATCACCTTTAACACTATTTTGTTTAAATTTATTCGTAAAATTATAAATCCGTGAGGATTTCGAATATATACTATCATTAAATGAGGAAAAAAGGTTTTTCGAAAAATCACTAACAAATATGTAATGATCAATATTATTGTCGAACGGGATTAATAAATCACGAATATAGCTTTCAGTCATTAGCAATGCACTTCTAACAACACCGCTCGAAGAACAGTTTTTAAGGAAACAATTATAATATTTTCCGCCTGCACATTTCATGCAAAATTCATTACTTCGATCAATAAAATGGCAAGTAGGACATATCAATCTAAAATCGTGTATTGTAGCAACTACGGGTATTTTATATTTTTTTAGTATAGGGAAAATTGAAAAAGTAATTCCGCCTACTATATTATGTATATGAGCAATTTCAGGGCGCACCTCCTGAATAATTTTCTCCAGCAGATAAGCTGAATTTTTTGAATATAGCTTTCTTAGTAGTGATTTGGGAAAGTCAAGAAAATACTCTCCATCTTCGACCAAGTTATCTTTTTGATTACGCATGCTTAAAGAGACTACTTGGTGTTTATTCTTTTTTAAAACGTCAATTGTATTCTGGAAAACTGTTTCAGCCCCCCCTACATTACTAAAATGATTATTTATTTGTAATATTTTCATTATTATTTTTCTTTAATTCGCATAACAAATTACTAACTCTATCTGAGTGTTTATGTTTTAAGATTTTTGTACAACATGCTATTGCCTTATCGATCTCCCCCCTCCTCTCCAATATCAATGCATATACGTAGAAAACAAATTCAGAAGTGAATGTATGCGTCAAGGGGAACATTTTATTTAAAAGGTAATTTCTACCACGCAGATATTTTACAGGAAGTTTAGCTAAAGAGAAAAACCTTAGCTGCAATTCGGCTAGTGTTGTTTCATCAATATTTTTCACATACTCTTTTATGTAGTCGCTTGTCATTCCATTTTTTTCTTTTTCAAGAGTCGTCATGTTCTGAAGAGATTTATTTGCCTTTTTTTTATCCACATAAAAGGTACCTAAAGATGTAGGCAAATAACTTATTTTATAGTGTTTTAATAATCTCAAAACAAAATCATGATCGCCGCAGATTTCGAGCTCATCGTTAAACCAAATATTCTGTTCAAAATGAATTGAGGCCCTCCACATTGGTTGAGATAAGACTACACATCTGTCCAAATGAGTTAACAAATCGAATTTTGGTATTGACCACACTTTTTTTTTTGTAATCTCAGTGAATTTTTGATTTGGGACATGTGAAATAAATTGGTTTGCATATACCAAACCTAAGTCGTGGTTTCTTTCCAATTCACTAGAAAGTATTTCATAAGCATCTGCCTTCAATCTATCATCAGTATTTGAATTTGTGATATACTTTCCTGTTGATATTTTAATTGCTCTATTCCACGCCTTGTATATAGTCTCTCTTTCATCTGTTCTAATATATTTAATCATCTCATACTTATTAATGTACTCTTGAATTATTCTATCTTCGTTCTGTCTTGAACCGCTGTTTACAATTACTATTTCTAATTGAGCGCCAATAGTTTGAGCAAGTAAATCTTCAATTTTACCGCGAATGAATTTTTCAGAATTATATGTAGAAACAATAGCTGAGACTAAGATTTTCTTACTTGTCATGAATTTTTGTTCGCTTCTATATTAAGACTAATTGGAAATAACTTCTCGTTTATTTTCAATAGAGCGGAAGACCAATCTGTAAAGTTGTGGTTGCTTACTTCTAGGGGTTCCCAAGCACGGGGGTTGACAAATCCACATTCAAGTAATTTGTTTTTTAAGAACTCCTCATTGAAAACAGAATAATGAGAATTTTCTTTATACTCCTGTCCCCCCATAAGCGGCTTCCAAATCGCATCAATTGATTTATTGTTTGCAAAATAAATATCGAGAATTTTTTCTAAATCGGGGACACTTATTCGAAGCAATCCACCAGGCTTCAAAACTCGCCGCCATTCCAATAATACTTCATTTAACTCACTAACTGGAATATGTTCAAGAGTATGTGAAGTGTAGATTAGGTCGGCAAAATTATTCGGGAAAAAAGGTAAATTTTGAACTTGGGAAACATGATGGATATGTGGGAAAAAACGGCTGTCAACATTTATGAACTCATGGCTATATATCTCACCGCATCCAAGATGAATGTTAATCTTGTTGTTTTCATTTACTGGATATTTATTCTTAAGGAAAACGCGGATTATTTTATAAATGAAATTAAAAACTTTTCGACGGCAATAACGGAGAACTCGATTTATAAATATCATATGACCTCAGTTGTTTTTATTGAAATAATTCGTTTTTAAGAAAACAAATATAGATGAATAATAATAGGAAACGTCTTTATAAAAAACCAGAAACGCGGTAACATTTAATATAAAGAACAATAGAAATATATTTATTTGAGTGATTTGCAAAAAGACAACAGTTAATAATATCATTACAATCAGCAACACTAATTTATAAATACCAATTTGCGCCATGTATTTGGATAGAGGTATTTTAATTCTGAAATTTAGATAGGAGAGCATCAAAATGTTTCCTAAAAGGACAGAGAAAAAGTATCCGAGAAGACCAATCGATGAATGAAAGAAACTAAAACCAACAAATAAACTCAATACAACGATTACCAAATTTATAAATTGGAGCGAAGCAAGAAAGACTGTTTTACCAATTCCCAATAAAAAATTATAAATAGCATATCCGAAATTATTTATTGTTTCGGGAAGAGATAGAATAACAAAAAATGTTACGACTTCCTTTATCTCAAAAGTAAAATAAATTATTCCGATTACCGGAAGCGATAAAATACCAAAAGTTAATCCGGAATAAGTCAGACCGATTCGTGTGTATTTTACAATTTCATTTTGGACAAAAGATGTTATTTCCGAATCAGTTTTTAGTACACTTGCTTTCGGGAGAATAATTCGGAATGTATTAAAAAACAGACCCGAAATAGATGATGCAGTGCGTCGAGCTATTTCGTAAGCGGTCACAGCACCGATATTATAAAAACTCCCCATTAAATATTTAACAACCGGATCTATAAGAGCATAAAATATGTTCATCATTTGTACTGATACACTGAATTTAAAAATTCTTTTTGCTTCTTTTAATTCGAATAACGAAAAGCTAATTGAATAAACCTTTATTTGAGAAAAATAATAAATCAGATAAATACAGAATATCACAGAATTAGTTATAAGATACACTAGTGAGAGCCATATAATTTCTAAATCAAAATAATAAAGAATGCTTGCACCAAACAGAATAAGAGTGTACTGGAATATTATGACCTTACTAGTAACAGTAAAATTATTCAACCCTTCGATTATAGATTTGAAGAAGATAGAAAAGTATTGCATTAGAAACGCAGCACCAAGAATTAAAAAAACCGTCTTAAATGATTCTATTTGATTTAATGGTATTAGGGTGGAATTAAAATAAAAATAGTAAGCAAGAGAATTACAAAAGATAAATATCAATAAACCGAGTAAAATAAATACAAAAAAAACCGATGATAAAATTTTATTAACATTATCTTCTTCATTTTTGTATTGAGCTACAAACTTGATAATTGCAATACCGAAGCCAAAATCTATTGTTGAGCTAAACCCCCAAAGTGATGATAAAATAATCCAGACACCAAATGTCTTATCTCCATAATTATTCAGATTGAGTTTAAGCGAAATTAATGAGAAGACTAACGCAATGATATATTGTATTGCAAGCCAGAGAGAATTTTTTTTATCGGAATGCATAATTATTGAGCAGTTTCCAAACGTTTTCTATTATTAACAAGCAGTCCTAAAAGAATTCCGAACCATACTATATACTGACCATATAACCATGATTCAGTCATGAACATAGAAAAAACAATATACACCAGTGACCATACTATCATTAGTGTCACTGGGACATCAGGTAACTCTTTTGTTTTTTTAAGTGAGTCAACCATTTCCTTTATTATCCGATAAATAATCAGTAAAAAAGTTATCAACCCGAATATACCCGTCTCTGTAAGTACCTGTAAATAAGTTACATGTGGTGTTCTATTTTTTACATGCAACTTATAAAAAGCTTTAGGAATTGTGTAATAGTTTTGAGAACTGTGCTTAAAAGAGTAAGCCCCAATTCCTATAATAGGATGTTTCACTATTGCATTTACTGCAGTATGCCAAATCAATAGCCTAGTGAAATAAGAATTGACATTAGACGTACTGGGATCATCAGTTAAAATCAACGTTTGATTTTTAGTATCCGAACGCTTATTAATATCTATCCCAGAAGTGAGTACAAATAACAAAGAACCGGCAACAGTGACTAGCACAAAAACAATAAGCAAATACCTTTTAACAAATAAGGAATTTCCCTTGAAGCTTAAGTATATTATTAAGGAGCCTATGGAAAACCCTGTCGATACCCATGCATTTCGCGTTTGAGTCAAAAATAGTCCAACTGTTATAGTAAAAAAAAACACTACAAATAATATTTTTTTAAGTGACTTAGAATAAATAATAAGTAAAAAGCTCAACACACTTCCAATTCCGGCAAAATCGATATAATTAACACCCAGTAACCCAAAAACTCTTTGGCCTGTTGTAATGCCAATATAGACAACTTGAAGAGAGTATAAAAAAACTGCAATTATAAAAAAACCAAAAATAAATAGAATTTGTTTCGATTCTTTTATTAGAATTATCGTTACAGTAAAGATGGAATAAAACGCCAGCAAATTTATCAAGTCTCTTAAGCTAGGCCATAGCACAGAAACGTTAAAGTATGAAACGATAACAGCTATTGTGTAAACGGCAAATGGTTTATAAAACGGATTTCGAATTAAATCGATTATTATTCCTTTATAATTAAGCATAACGGAAAAAAATAAAAGAATGGAAACTAGACTGACTTGGTGCAATGGCATCATATAGGGCGAGAAAAGGGCAAGTAGCAGAAATATTGACAATAAGTACGAACTAAATACTAACGAAATCCCTATAAAGAAAAACAGAACAATTATAGTTAGCTTTATTCCGTCGTTATAGGACGCTAAATGAGTAGCAAAGATCAGAATAATGCAGCTCAGAATAACTAAGACAACTACCTTTCTAATGCTAAAAGTTATATAATTTTGCATTTGTCTATTAATTCTCGCCCTAAATGCTTCTAAGGCTTTGCCTAAATTCAGCGATTTTGGGATTATTATTTTTCCGTAAGTATTCGTTTACATAAATGAAAAAAAGTAGAAAAAAATCCATAATAGCAGTAATGATCAAGGTTAAAAGTGTTCTTTGTGGAAAGGATTTTTTTTCTGGGGGTACTGCATTATCAATCACTTGCAATAATGGGATGTTCTTTTGTTCTTCAAACCTAGCTTGTTCATATAATGGTAAAATGAAGGCAAGCATTTTGTTATTTATCTCTACATTTCTAAAGTGGCGAAGATAAGTCATTACACTTTGGGGAAGATTATCCAGTGAAAGCAATAAGCTGGCCTTAT
>CAZEDR010000030.1:0-18762 GCA_964510975.1 uncultured Melioribacter sp.
TCTCCCTCTCTGTGCTTACTCATCTCTTTCAATCCAAATTCATTTAAATCCTTCATCGCGTTCATCTCATCTGTCTGCAAACCAACATGAACAACTTGCAGATTAATTCCCGGCTTTAGATTTGCAACATGGGCAATTAGACTATCCTTTTTCTCACCAAGCGGAGCGTTATAAGTAATATTGGAATATGATTCATTAAAGTAGCCGGACATGCCAAGCTTATATTCCTTAGCCAGACTTTCTACAAGTTTACGAAGTTCATCTGTTTGAACAGCAGCGCCCATGTGATAATCCAAATAGTCTATGCGTATGCCGGAATGAATTGCTCGTTCTATTTGCGCACGCAGTTCTTTTTCTATTTCTTCAATTTTAGGATTGTTGGCAAAAAGCTTTGAACGTGATGGAAAGAAATATCCATCGGCATCAACTAGAGTTGGAACAGCTTCCTTTCCGAGCACCGGTCCCCATCTATAATTTTTCCATTCGGCATTTAATGTAAGATGGATACCCACACCAACTTCGGGATGCTTCTTCAAAATATCTACCGCTTCCTGATACCAAGGACACGCAAACATTACAGACGTTGAGAAAGGGATTCCGGTTTCAATTACTTTTTCTATTGCCATGTTAAGTGTGTGACACATCCCCATATCGTCGCACCGGATCAAGAAATATGTTTTTGTGTTATCAATCTGACCATGAATGCTAATGGAAAACAATAAGAACACACTTACGATTAACAAACTTTGTCTTAGCTTCATATATTTCTCAATCTGATTTTTAGATGAGTAAATATGTTCATTTATTTTCAAAAGTGATATTACTCTTTGAAAATATTTAGATCAAAGTGCACTATAGCTATTCATATTTAAGCGAATCCACCGGATTTGCGACTGCGGCTTTTACAGCGTGATAACCTACGGTTAACAAAGCAGTCAAAAGTAAAATTGTTCCAGTCAGCATAAATATTTCCGCCCCAATCTCAATGCGATATGCATAATCTTGAAGCCATCGACTCATGATGATATATCCCACCGGAAGAGCTACAACAATGGCAATAAATACCGGAACGCCGAATTCCTTCAGTTGATTAACAACAATTTCTGTTATTGAGGCACCCAAAACTTTTCTGATACCGATTTCTTTTCTTCTTCTCACAGATATATAAGCCGATAGACTAAACAGACCCATTAAGGCTGTTATCAAAGCTATGGAGGTAAAACTAATCACCATCTTTTCAAGTTGTATCTCTTTTTCATAGTAACGCGCAAAGTTTTCATTCAGAAAATTGTACTCAACCGGATTTGCCGGATCGAATTCAGTACAAACCTTCTTCACTTTACTAATTAACAAGGAAAGATTTTGAGTGTCTGTAGCAACTAACAAATAATTCACCCAAGGCCAAATATGAATGACAATCGGTTCTATTTTGTTTTGCAGCGAGGCAAAATGAAAATCTTTTACCACACCGATTATAGTTCCTCTTTTACTTCCCACTAATTCGAAAGTTTTTCCAACAGCTTCGGCAGAGTTTCTATATCCTAATTTTTTGCACGCTTCTTCGTTTACAATAAAACTTTCCGAAGCATCTATTGAATGTTCTTTTAAAAAATTTCTTCCGGCTGTAACTTTTAATCCCATAGTTTTAATGAAGTCAAAATCCGTCCAGAGCATTTTTATTGTACCTACATCAGAATTGCCCTCAATTCTAAATCGTGCTTTCCCAACCGGACCTCCCGGCAGCAAAGAAGCTCCTCCAATATTTTCTACCCCCTCTATCTGCAGAAGTTTTTCTTTTACTGCATCATTGTTTTGTCTTAGCATCTCATCGCGTACAGGGATTACAAGTATTTGATTACCTTCAAATCCTAATTTTTTAGTCTGCATAAACCTAGTTTGATTATAAAGAACAAGACTTCCAATAATTAGTATTGTAGTTAACATAAACTGAACGGAAACTATAGTCTTCTTCATTGTCAGTTTACCATATACACCATTGTTTTGCAAACTAGTTAAATTGAGTGGTAAACGTGATGACAAAAATATTGCCGGATAGAGACCGGACAGCTGTCCTATGACTAATGTTAACACTATCGGAATAACAACAACCCTCCATTGCATCATATAATTGATTGATAAATTTATACCAAACACATTCTGAATACTTGGTAATGATATAGCAGTTATCAACAACGAAAAAGTCAAAGCTACTGTTGTGAAGAAAATGCTCTCACCAAAGAACTGATAAAATAGCTGAACACGGGTTGCACCGAGAAGTTTTCTTACTCCAATTTCCTTGGCTCGTTTAATAAATCTTGTTGTAGTTAAACTGATATAGTTGAAAGTAGCAATAAGCATGATAAATATTCCAAGAGCGGAAATAAGATAGATAATTTTAATACTACCTCCAGTACTCAGTCCATAATCAGCCTCGGAATAAAGATGGATTCTGTTCATTGGTTGTAAATAGAACTGTTTAAGCGAGTTTGCCTTTTCGAAATGGGTATCAATAAAATTGGGCATTCTTTTTTCTACATTATCTTTAGAGGAGTTTTTGTTCAAAAGAAGATATGTTACGCACATACTGTTTTGCCAATTATCAACAAACTCTTTACCTACCCATCCATATAGAGTGTTAAACGAAACCAACAGATTCAATTTGAGAGTGGAATTGGTAGGTAAGTCTTTTATTACTCCGGTTATCTGCAAATCTAGATGGTTATTCAGCCTTATTATTTTTCCTATCGGATTAACAGAGCCAAAATATTTCTTAGCAGTTTTTTCGTTAAGTACTACCGAATTTGGTTCATTCAAAGCCCCTCTGTAATTTCCAAACACAAATGGAATAGTAAATATTTCAAATATGTTTGCATCTACAAATGACAATTGTTTTTCATAAAAGCGACTGCTTCCATTACTTACAAGAGGCGCCGGATTATCGAAATTTAGAATTCGAACTCCTTTCGAAATCTCCGGAAAATAGTTCACCAGCGCCTTGGCTAATGGTGCCGGGGTAGCAGTGTCTATATTAATTCCATCCGGCCCCTTTCTTTCTGCAACTACTCTGTAGATGTTCTCAACCTTGCTATGGAAATTATCGTAAGAAGTTTCATGAAGGATCAACATCGTGATTAGAATAAAAGCACCCAAACCCACGCTAAGTCCAAAAATATTGATAAACGTATAGAGTTTATCCCTTTGCATATTCCTAAGAGCAGTAAGTAAATAGTTTTTTAACATACTTCCATTCTCCGTGAAAGTGCAACAACAGTTTTGTTTGCATGCAACTCTTTATAGTCGGGCATTTTCATCGCCATCATTCGTATTTAAGCGAATCCACCGGATTTGCGACCGCAGCTTTAATAGTGTGAAAGCTTACAGTAGCCAGAGTAACTAAAAGAGAAATCAAAAAAGTAAAGACAAAAGTCATAATGCTAAAATCAATTCTGTAAGCAAAGCTGCTTAGCCATTTAGTCATCAATAAATAAGCTAACGGCCAGATAAGTATATTCGAAATCAAAACCCACTTAAGAAATTCTTTGCACAACATAAATACTATGGCTTGCACAGAAGCCCCCAAGACTTTGCGAATTCCAATTTCTTTAGATCTCTGTTCTGTTGAAAACGAAACAAGTCCCAGAATACCAATACAGCTTATGAAAACAGCGAGTCCCGAAAAAAACCCGAGTAGTTTTCCCAACACCATTTCTCCTCTGTAATACTTTTCAAATCTTTCTTTTGTAAAGAAGTAATCGAACGGAAAAGAAGGAGAAATGCGCGTTGCAATCTGTTTTATGTAATCCATTGTCGAAGTAATATTCCTTTCACTGACTTGAAGTGAAAGAAACTTGCCTCCCTTTGCGCGCAATCTAAAAAGTACCGGACTTATTTCTTTCCTCAACGTTATATAATTGAAATTCTGCATGACACCAATAATTTTACAATATTTTGAATCGGTATCATTACCGCTACCGGACGTAATTCTCCTTTGCAGAACGTCACCGCCCTTTATTGCTTTGGCTGCTACTTCATTAAGTATATATGCATCCGTTGAGTCAGTTGAATATTCCGGAGAGAAGAATCTGCCGCTTTTCATTTTTAGTCCGTAAGTGGTAAGAAAATCATAATCAACATCTAGGACTTGGAGCATCAGCTCATCATTTTTTCCTCCTCCTTCGGGAGTAAAATTAGTTGCACTGGAAATATTACTGCCCGGCGTTCCGCTAGAAAATGAAGCCATCTTTATGTTTTCGTTTTCAAGCAATAATCTTTTCAGTACAGTTCCATCGTTTTTTATTATTGGATCATTATTGTTAACCACTACAATTTTGTCGCTCGGAAATCCTAGATCTTTAGTCATTAAGAAATTTGTTTGTCTAAACACTGTAATCGTTCCAATAATTAGAAAAGCTGAAATTGCAAACTGAAATACGACAAGTGTTGCTCTCAACCCAAATCCTTTTCTCTTGCCGCTTTTATTTCGAAATACTTCCGAGGGAATCGGTTTGGAAAGCACAAAAGCCGGATAAAAGCCGGCAAGCATCGATGTAGCAAACAGAATTACCAACAAGATTATAATATTCTCAATGCTTACTAATAATGATATCGATAATTCCAGCATCAATAATTGATTAATGTAGATTACAAGTATCGAGGTTAAACCAATAGCCAGAATAAATGCTAATAAAGTTATAACAAATGATTCGCTTAAAAATTGTTTTATAAGCTGAGCACGACTTGCCCCAACTACTTTGCGAATACCGATTTCTTTATTTCTTCGTGATGAACGTGCTGTAGTTAAATTGATAAAATTTATTACAGCTAGAGTCAAAATGAATAAACCGATTAAGGCGAAGACATAAAGAATCATTTTGGGAATTGTACGTGCATCATCATTTATAAAATCGGAAAAGTGAACTTCACTCAGCGGCTGCATTGTCATTCTGAATTTATCATGATAGTATACTTCAGTATTTGAAATCATCACGCCATTAAGTTTTTTTTCTACGAGAACAGAATTTGTGTTTGGCTTTAGCAGTAAATATGTGTAATCATTACCAAGATCACCCCATTGGTCAATACGTGGCAAGATTTCTTTATTAAGTGATGAAAAAGATGCAAATACGTCTGCCTTTAAATGTGAGTTTGAAGGTAGATCGTGAACTATTCCGGTAATTATGAATGCATTTTTATTGTCAAATACTAATGATTTACCAAGCGGGTTTTCAGTACCAAAATATTTATCGGCTATCCTTTGCGAAATGACGACGGTGTTGGGGTTATTGAGAGCGTGCGCTTCGTCGCCCTTTGCAAAGGGAAAGGAAAATAGATAGAAAAATTTGTTGTCAACATAAAGAATCGGTTCATAGAAGCGTTTTTCGTTATAAGAGCAAAGAACACCACCTTGCGAAGTTCTAACAGCTTCCTCAATTTCCGGGATTGCCGCTTTGGCTGCTGGTGCAAAAGGCAGCATTACCGGCGCAGACTCCACTTTCTTACCAACTTGATTGTTTTCTATAAACACACGGAATATTCTATCTTTCTTTTCATGGAATTGATCGTAGCTCAGTTCATTTTTTATAATCATGGAAATTAAAATGACACACGCCAATCCAACGGCAAGACCAAGTATGTTAACAATAGAATGCCCTTTATGTCGTCGAATATTTCTAAAAGCAATTTTGAAATAATTTAATAGCACAACTTCCTCGCTTTCCGCAATTACACTCTAAAAGTTTGATTAAAATTCTCTGTAACAACTTTCCCGTCAAATAAATGAATTACTCTGTTGCCGTAATCAGCATAGGTAGGTGAGTGTGTAACCATCAAAACGGTAGTGCCACCTTCATTCAAATAAGTAAGCAGTTTCATTACCTCATCGCCGTGAGATGAATCAAGATTTCCGGTAGGCTCATCAGCTAAAATTATTTTTGGTTCGGCAACAATTGCTCTTGCAACAGCAACTCTTTGCTGCTGACCGCCGGAAAGCTGCTGCGGAAAATGATTTCTTCTGTGCATAATTTCCATTATCTCTAAAACCGTATTTACTTTTCTCTTTCTATCTGCAGCGGGCATTTTCATATACAATAAAGGAAGTTCAACATTCTCATAAATCGTCAACTCATCAATCAAATTAAAACTCTGAAATACAAACCCGATATTTTCCTTACGTATTTTTGCTCTTTCTCTTTCTGAATATTTTGATACTTCCATTCCGTTAAAAAAATATTCGCCGTCGGTGGGATTATCGAGAAGACCAAGAATATTCATCAGCGTCGATTTCCCGCAGCCGGAAGGGCCCATTATAGAAACGAATTCCCCTTGTTTGATTTCTACATTAACATTATCCAATGCAGTTGTTTCAACTTCTTCAGTTCTGTAAAGTTTTCTGAGACTGTTTGTACGTATCATTTCATTTACCCTTTTATTTAATAATTATTCATTTACCATTTTAGTAGCTTTTAAGTCTCTTCACGCGTTCGACTTTTAAGCATCATGTTACATCCATCATTCATACCTAAGAGAATTAACCGGATTTTGCAGAGCTACTTTAACTACTTGTACGCATACGGTTGCAATTGCAATGAGTAGGGCAAGTATTCCAGCTGTAATAAATGTTAGCCAATTTATACTTGTACGATAAGCAAAGTTATTAAGCCAATTATTCATTGTATAAAATGCAATAGGCCAAGAAATAAAATTTGCGAGTACAACCCACTTAACAAAATCTTTAGAGACAAGAATTATGATTTCTCCAACTGAAGCGCCTAGGACTTTCCTAACACCAATTTCTTTTGTTCTCTGCTCGGTTATAAACGACACTAGCCCAAACAAGCCAAGGCATGCTATGATGATTGCCAATACTGAAAACACAGTAGTAATATTTCCTATCTTTTGTTCATTTCTATACATTCTCGCAATATTTTCGTCTAGGAATCTCCAGAATATCTTTTCTGTTCCGGCTAACCGGTTCCATACTTTTTCAATCGTACCAATTGTTCTATTGAAATCCCGGGGTGAAATTCTAACGGCAATTACCGTTGCAGCTTGTCTAACCGGACTTAAATGCAGAGCTAGCGGCCTAACTGTTCTATGCAGCGATTCATAATTAAAGTCTTTTATTACTCCGATAATCTTGAATGGAGTCATCTCTTTTGTGTGGCCATTTATAGCCGAAAGGTTTTTGCCTAAAGAATTTTTATCGTTAAATCTTTTTGTCATAGCCTCGTTAACAACAACAGCAGAAGAATCGGAACCGAAATCTTTTGAGAAAAATCTCCCCTCTTTAAGTTTGATCTGGTATGTAGTTAGAAAATCATAATCAACATCTAGCATTTGTGCCGGTATTACATCGTTGCCAATCATTTTATCATATAGATATCCGTTGCCGGGAATTCCATTGGTAAACATTAGAGAGGAAGCCGTAACACTTACTACTGCCGGATCTTCTTTTAGTTGACTGAGAAATGTTTTCAAATTCTTATTAAGTACCGATCCGTTTATAATTGAAACAATCGCATCCTTATTGAATCCCAGATTCTTATTCTGAATGTACTCCAGTTGAGATTTTATAATCATAGTCCCGATTATAAGAGTAATTGAAATGGCGAACTGAAGGATAACCAGTATACTTCTCAGCTTACTTTTTCTGCTGCCCGTTCCACTCTTTAGTATATGTGCTGATTGAAAAGAAGAGAGATAGAACGCGGGATAACTTCCGGCTATTAGGCCCACTACAACGGCCAAAAGTAGTAGAAAAGGAATCGTATAAATTGAGCTAAAGAGATCAAGTGATAAATCTCGATTTACAAAATCATTGAAGTAGGGTAAAACCAAATTGGTTAACAAAACTGAAAGAGCAACGGAAAGCAGACATGTAAATATAGATTCGGATAGAAATTGGGCAATTAATTTTTCTCTATCGGAGCCGAGTGTTTTTCTTATTCCGACTTCTCTAGCTCTCTTCTCCGATTTCGCTGTAGCTAGATTCATAAAATTAAATACAGCTATAAGAAGTATAAACGTTCCTATTGCTAGAAAGATGTATGTATATGTTATTGTGCTGGTTCTTGCATTCCCCCATTCGGTGTTTGCGTCAACTCCATAATCGCTTTGAGAGCGTAAATAAATACTTGCAAGGGGCTGAAGCAGAAAACGGTATACATTTCCATGTTTCAAAAAGTCTTGAAAGGAAATACCTATTACGGAGGCAGCTTCGGGACCAACATAGCTTAAAACAGTTTTTTTCATTTTCTCATTAAACAGATTTGGATCTGTGCCCTTCTTAAGAAGCAGATATGTTGTATAGGTAGAGTTGAGCCAGTCTGGTTTTGAGGTTTCCGGATAGGTTGACATTGAAAGTAAAAAATTGCAGCTGAAGTGAGACTTCTTAGGAAAGTCTTTCATTACTCCCGTTATTATGTATGTAGTTGAATCATCAGCAATAAATGTTTTTCCAAGTGCGTTTTCATTTCCAAAATATTTCTTTGAGACAGTCTCCGAAATTACTATGGAATTTGGATTTATTAGTGCGGTCTTAGAATCGCCATTTACAAACGGCAATGTAAAGATTTTGAAGAAAGTTGAGTCGGCAGTGTAAATATCATACTCAATAAATTCTTTCTGGTTGTATCTAAGATTATGCTTGCCGAAGTAACCGATTCTTGCATAGTTAATTACTTCCGGAAAATCTTTTTTTAACACACCTCCCAACGGAGGGGCAACTTTGGAATTGATACTCTCTTCACCTCTAAAACGGGTGTGAACCAATACTCTATAAATCTGATTTACATTTTCATTGTAATTATCAAAATCTTGTTCATCTATTACAAACAGACCTAAGATTAAAAAGCAAGTTATGCCAATCGCCAATCCGGTTATGTTGATAAAAGAAAAAACTTTTTGTCTTGATAGAGTTCTAATGAAAATTTTCAAATAGTTAGCGAACATTTTTTACCTCGTTGAGAAACGAACCATTATTAAAGTATTATACCTTCTTAATTGAGTAGATTTTTATCATAACAAGAACCGCAAGCAAAAACAGAGATGCTATTATCATCAGCAATTCACTTCCGGCTAAAAATCCGGTAAGGGAAGCTTGTATTTCATTTGGACTGATCCTGGTTATTGTTTTCATTTTATAGTTGTGTTGTTTGTTATTGTTCTGTATTAATCAAACTATTTCAGAATAAGTTTTTCATAATCCTCAAAATTCTCGTAAGAAGAAGTAATTACTTTTTCTCCCGATTTTAAACCGGCAACTAATTCGAAGAACTGAGGATTTTGTCTTCCGATTATAATTTGTCTGCGTTCGGCATATGTTCCCGATTTATCAATTACAAAAATCCATTGGCCGCCGGTAGTAGAATAAAACCCGCCGTTTTCAACTAGTAGAGCATCCGATAAACCGCCAAGCTGCAATTTGATATGAACACTCTGTCCTCTTCTTATGTCTTTTGGCTTGCCGGAAGTAAAAATCATATCAACGTAAAATCTTCCGTTGATAACTTGCGGATATACAGTTTTAATCATCAGAGAATATTTCTTTCCATCTAATTCATATTCACCGGTTTGCCCGGTTTTAATACGAGAGATGTAATGTTCGTCAATCTCTGCTTTTACTTTGAACGAATCGATATTATCAATTTGTCCTAGTCTGTAGCCTCCGGTAACAGATTGACCGATCTCTGCGTTTAAGGATGTCAGTTGCCCTTTGATCGGAGCTTTAACAGTTAAGTTGGCTAACTGATTCTGCACGAGCGCGAGATAGTTTTTAGACATCTCTACATTGGATTCGCTTTGTGAAACCAATTGCTTGTATGTTAACGAATCTCTCTTAAGTACCTCAAGTAATAATTCTCTACTTTTAATTAGCGTTTCATACCTTTCCTTGCTTTCATCATAACTGTTGGCAGAGATCATTCCCTTTTGGAACAAAACTTTGTTGTTCTTGTAGTTTCTTTCTTGATTCAACAAGTCCAGATTCAAATTCAGCAGCTGATCTTGTTTGTTCAGCAAGTTTTGCTCGAATGTTAAGCGGGTCTGACGTGACATGCTTTCCGCTTGTAGAAAACTCGATTGAGTACTCATCACTTGCAGAGACAAATTTGGATTATCAAGCTTAATAATCGGGTCGCCGGCTTTTAGAAATGCGCCCTCTTCAACAAACTTCTCCATTATCTTTCCGCCATCCGGAAGGTCTAGAAAAAATGTTTGTATCGGCTCAACTACTCCAGTTACTGCAATATATTCTTGAAACGGCGCACGCATAACTTCCGAAATAATTACATTTTCTTTTTCAACATTCAGTACGCTTTTCCCATCCGAAAAGAAAAAAACCGCCAGAACAACCAGTACAAATATTGCGACGGACGAAATGGTAACAATTCTTTTCACAGTCCAATTTTTCTTTTCAATAACTCTGTCCATTTTCATCTCGTTTTTTTACTTCCTTAAGACAATTGGTATGCCGAAACAATTTTTATTGAAAAAGGCAATTTCCGCCAAAGAATTTCGGGATATTCACAAAAAAGCGTCCGCATGCGAACACGGGTGTTCGTTTTCGAACATTGTTTTACTGTTTTTCTTATTTTGTACTTAGTTTTAGGTGGGAATGATTTTTGACTTCTAAAGTTAGTTTACTTTTTTTAAGGAGTTAAGATGCCAAATGTTTTAATTGTAGATGATAACGAAGATATTCTGATATCGGTAAAACTGCTTCTAAAGCCTTACGTTTCCGGAATAATCACGGAAAAAGATCCGGGCAAAATTCCATCAATATTAGAAGATAATGCTATTGATGTAATCTTTCTGGATATGAATTATTCTAAAGATACCACAAGCGGACAAGAAGGTTTTCACTGGCTAAAAGAAATACTTAGGATTGATCCTTATGCGGTAGTAATTCTTATTACAGCTTACGGTGATGTTGAAACAGCGATAAAAGCAATAAAAGAAGGGGCAACAGATTTTGTTTTGAAGCCATGGCAAAACGAAAAGCTGCTCGCAACATTCAATTCTGCATTGAAACTTAGAGAATCACGTTACGAATTAGAAAAGATGAGAAGCAAACAGAGCTATCTGAACCAAAGCAGCAGCTCCGGCTTGAACGACATACTAGGAATTTCCGAGCCGATGCAGAAAGTGTTTAACACAATTAAAAAGGTTGCCGATACCGATGCCAACATTCTTATACTAGGCGAAAACGGAACCGGAAAAGAACTTGTTGCGCGCGCTATCCATCAAAACTCCAAAAGAGCAAACGAAATTTTTGTTAATGTTGATATTGGTTCCCTCAGCAATTCTCTTTTTGAATCGGAACTGTTCGGATATGTGAAAGGAGCTTTTACCGATGCCAAAGAAGATAGAAGCGGAAGATTCGAAGTAGCAAACGGCGGTACAATATTTCTTGATGAAATTGGTAATCTCCCCCTCGAACTTCAATCTAAATTGTTAACAGTAATTCAAAACAAAGAAGTCTATCGGGTAGGTTCTTCCAAACCAATTAAAATTGACTGTAGAATAATTTGCGCAACAAACATCCCGATCTACAACCACGTTGCAAACAATAAATTTAGACAAGATTTACTTTATAGAATTAATACAGTAGAAATAAATCTCCCGCCTCTTAAAATCCGGAAAGGAGATATACCTCTGCTGACCGAACATTTCTTTGCACTATATAGGAAGAAGTACAACAAGAACGATTTGAAACTTGATTCCGGTACACTCGCCTACCTAGAAAACTATGATTGGCCCGGCAACATAAGGGAGCTTCAGCATGCAATAGAAAGAAGCGTTATTCTATGCGAAACGGATACGCTGAAGCTTACAGATATTTCATTGTTCCCACAGCACGCCGGCGAAACAGAAAAGGCTATCAATACTTTCAATCTGGAAGAAATAGAAAAGAGCATTATTCAAAAGGCTCTTCTCAAGTTCGAGGGAAATGTTTCCAAAGCCGCTAAGGAATTAGGCATTACCAGAACCAGTCTTTATAGAAGAATGGAAAAACACGGATTGTAATGTGAACAATTATTACTTTCAAACAGCATTCAGATTAATTCTGATAATCATCACCTCTTTTATCTCGGGTTATTTTTATTCCGGGCATAAAACTTTTTACTCGGCAATTTTTATTTCCGCTTCTCTAATTCAATTAATCTTTTTCATACGCTATTTATCGCGCATCAACAGAAAGATTCTGGATTTCATTAGCGGAATTAACTATTCCGATTACACACAGAATCTTAGACTTGGAAAGCTGGGCGGAGTTTTTGAAGAACTAACAACCGAGTTAAATAAATTACTTAACAGAATTAAAGATTCCCGTTTCGAGAAAGAAGAAAGTCTCCACTATCTTGAAGCTGTTGTAGAAAACATTAACATCGGGTTAATCGCATTCGACTCCGAAGGTAATATCGAGATCATTAACAAAGCCGCTAAGAAAACATTACTGATTCCTTTCCTAAAGAACATTTTTGCGCTTGAAGAAAAGCACAAAGGCGTTGGAGATTTTCTATTCAATACTAAGAGCGGCAAGAGCCATCCCTTCGCTATATACGATAACGGCGAAAAGGTTCAGTTGTTTGTACACTGTACGGAATTCAAAACAAAAGGACGCAGCATAAAACTTCTTTCCCTCTATAATATTCAAACCGAATTGGAAGAAAAGGAAATTGAAGCATGGCAGAAACTTATACGTGTGTTAACTCACGAAATTATGAACTCGATTACACCTATTAGTTCTCTTGCGGCAACTGCCGGAGGATTAATAAAGAACAAGAGTGAACTTGAATTGAATAAAGAAGTGCTTACCGACATCAATGAAGCTTTGCAGACAATTAAAAGGAGAAGCGACGGACTAACAACTTTTGTAAATAAATTCCGAGATATCTCAAAAGTGCCGAAGCCGAATCTCGAGAAAGTGTTTGTGACCGAACTCTTTTATCATTTGCGGCTGCTGGAAGAGGAAATATTTAAAGCAAACGGAATTGATTTTACTTTCAAAGTTCAGCCGGAGAACATGGAAATTAATATCGATGTTAATTTAATTGAGCAAGTGCTTCTTAATTTGATTAACAATTCTGTTTACGCGCTAAAAGGGATGAACAACGGGAAAATTATTCTTGAAGCGGAAATTAATAACCGGGGACGCGCAGTAATATCGGTTACCGATAACGGTCCCGGTATTGATGAATCTGTTATGGATAAAATATTTGTCCCTTTCTTTACTACCAAAAGCGAAGGCTCGGGAATTGGATTAAGCTTATCGCAAAGCATAATAAGAGCGCACGGAGGAACAATTTGGGTTCAATCTAAGCCTAATATTGAAACAGTATTTTACATTCGCTTATGAAGCTGAGCGAGTAAAATTAATTAATCATAGATACGGGTTCAGCAACTATTTCCAAATTACTTCTACTTCATCAAAGACAGTTAAAACCTTATACTTGATCTTATTGTTATCGTAGTAAAAATAATACTGACCATCATTACCGATATAAAAACAAAACTCACCGGTTGGATTCCAATTCGTTCTAGACGCACTAGAAAGATCAGTAAAACGATGTTTGGTTCCAAGTTGCTTAATCATCAGGTCTTTATACTCTTCTAATTGTTCTACACTTAGCGTGTCAATTATTCCCCCAGCAAGTGAGTACTTAACATATTTATTTTCTTCACTATCACCCAAACTAAATAATGAGAGAATGAATTCATCGTTTGGCAATATTGCCAATAAGTCAACTATATCATAACCAAGATCGCCAAGCGAATGCTCTACCCCGGCAGTAAGGATTATTGGGTTCATCCATTCATAGCCATGAAGCATAAGAACTCCGCACTTTGTTCTCGGATCATACTTAATTAAATCCAACACATTAATTCCTTCGCCATCTGTATAAGCATCACCTTTACTTACAACGTAGATTTCATTCTTGAAAAAATCCCATGCTTTTAGCTCGTAGCTGTAATGATCACGATTAGAATTTAGAAACTTGCACTCTTTGAACGATACTAAGTTATCAATCCTATCGTAATGTAAGTCCGAAACAAATTTATTATTCGGCAGCTGATATGTATATAGTAAAGTGTCTCCCCTTCCAACTATAACCCTCGAATCGTCCCTCCTAATAATGAAATTCGTATGTTCTAAAAATTGTTCCGAGTCAAGTTCAAGTGTTGGAATTATTTCATCTTCTTTAACTGAAACATCAGCATTATTGCTAATATTTGAATTCTCAGTTGATGCTGTTTTTTGTTCTTTGCATGACAGAAAGAGCATAAAACATATTATTAGAGTTACTATAGAGTTGAATACAAAGTATTTCCTTTCCATAAATTTCCTAATTATCAGTTTTATATAGTTCGCAGATAATTTTTGCATGATTCATATCTGCCGGTTTAAACTTCTTATTTAAATGGTCCGAGTTTCTCTGTGCTAATGCATATCTGGCCGTGGATTAACATTCTTCATTCTTTGTACAATGACTTAGCAATCTATATTGCATATTCTTGACACGACAGGGCTGTGACGACTTTGCTTAGTATTGTGTTACCATTATGCTAAATACTTACCCGCCAAGCTTTATTGTGTAATTGTGATTTGCGTAAAGATACTTTTCAATTCTATAGTGAGTAGGTTCTGTGTTGCTGCAGCTTGTGCAGCCATTATTTTCCACACCGCTGTATTCAACCTTAACCGTGCCCAAGTCCCTTTCGTTTACAAATAGAACTTCCCCATATTTAATTTTATCCGGACTGACAGCACCAACCTTAATAGAATCGAACAAGAACTCATTATTTACTTTTAGGTAAAAGAATCCGGTTGAATCTGTTAGATAAATTGGCTTCTCATTGGATCTATTCATCCCTTTGCATTGAATCCATTCGTTTACAAAATATTTTTTATTTGGCAGTCCGAATAACTGCAATGTATAGTTTGCGTTCTTTTTTGTAACTGTGTTTTCAAGATAACCGGAAACATAATACTCGTAATATGGTGGGGGCAGCGGTTCATTGGCCAATCCAATACTCATTACTAAGAATAAAAGTGCGAGCTCTAAAGCTGATCTTATTTTCATAATCTATTCTCAACTAATTTTTCGTCTCGCTTAGCAGCTACACTAGAATCATTTATCTTACTTTAAAAGAAATTCAATATGAGATTGGGCAAAACTTCCGGATTAAATACTCGTTTCTCTTTTAGCAGTTTCCAAAACTTCAATTACTTTTTCTTTTGTGGGCATTAGATAAATATTATGTATTACTAAAAAAAGCGCCGGCAATAAACTTAACCAGTTATAGTTTGCTGCATATATTTGATTATTCATAACCGATAAAAGAAAAACAACACCGCCGAACAACGCGCTACCTTCTACCATTGCAAGTTTAACAATGTGCTGTGTGCTGTACAATCCAATATATTTTCTCTTATCCGCGCTCTTTTCATCAAAATTTTTAGCGTTAACAAGCATGGATTTTGCAACAATTCTTGAACTGATTGTTGTGCTCATAAAAATTACGGCAAGCACAATTAACATTGTATCAATTAACGCATTATCATAGTCGGGTTCTTTGCCCGGACTATTAAAAAAGTACATGTATAAGCACACAGCAACAAACAGCAAAACGCCAACCGTCATTGCTATTGTTACAATTTTAATTGGACGAATATCTTCTTCCGTAATTTTTGTTTCTAATTCCGATATGTTCATTAATTCCTCAACCATGAATGGTTAATAAAGGTTTATCTAATATCCTACTTATTTTCGTCCCGACGTATAATAATTTACTTCTTATTGAGCCAAGAACTTTAGCCCAAATGCTTCGAGAATTCAGAGACTTACTGTAGCGCTCATCTATGGCCACGAGTTAGTTTGAGCTTTGGAATATCCAATTACCGTAAAAATCATTATCTGTTTTACTTTCTTGTATAACTAAAGTACTACTATAATCAATCGTCTTTCTTACCACTTTATTCCAACCTTTTTCTAGAATAATGTTAGTTTTATCAACTACTTTATAATTACCACTTTGAGAAATACATTCCCCAGAAACTTTAAGACTGTCTTCAGCATAAACTAAATAAGAATAATACTGCCTGCTATAAATTCTATTCTCGTTGTCTTTATCCGCGCAATAAACAAATCCAATATATCTTTTATCTTTGTATATGCTATAAGTGCTATGTGGATATAATTTAACAAAGTCATTGCTAAAATTTAATCCAGCACATCCATATCCACTACGTGTTCGCATAATAATATCCGGTGGCTTATTGAGAAATAGGCTGAACGTACCATCATTTTTTATTGTAGTAGAATCTAAAACGATTAAAGAATCAATCTTCATATCTATATATCTATAAACGAACTCTCTTTTTAGTATAGCATTTGAGCCCAAGGTGTAATTATCAATTTTACCATTGAGAAATGTTATAGTTTTAGATTTAATAGGTTCGTTAATAGAATCATTACAAGCAGTGGTTGCTATTATAAAGCAGAAAAATATTACATGCACAAAATACTTTTTCAATTTAACCTTCAAACTAACTATTAATCCTCCCGACAAACATTCACACTCTGGTGTATAATATCTACCGGCTTCATTTAGTTTACTATTTATGAATCAATTTATTCGTATGAAATCTTTATGAACTCTTAGTTCTACACTCTACGTTCTTCGTTCTCCTCCCGGAACCCCGTTGCCATTTGCAACTTAGCTATTGAAGTTTGAAAAATCAATGCAGTAATCTGAGTTGCTGAGTGCCAAAGCTCCTAAGTGCCTTAGAGAGAGCACCGTCGTGTCTGGACTTTCGTCCCAATGAATATCATTTATCGCGTAAAGCGCGAAAATCATGGAGCTACAGAAAAGTATAATTACAATATCTAGCATACCACCATTCTAAGCTTTCTGATGGATTCTGAAACTCCAGTTTTGACAAATCATAAATGTATTTCTTGGCAATTATTTTCTCATTATCATTACCAACCCACAATAAACCAACGGCATTAAGATATTTAACGTGGTTTGCTGCTGCTGGCCAAAGCGTTGAGTTCCATTCTTCTGAAGTCGGAATATACTCGAGATTATACAGCCCGGGTCCAAAACCAATGCTAACAAGAATATTTCTAAAAGAATTGTTCTTTTTAGGATCATAGCTAGCTAACGAAAAAAGATATTTTGAAAAGGATTGACTAGAAATTCTATCAAACAAAGTAGTCTTGTTAGTATCAATCCATTGTCCAAAATCGTCCACATTTTGAAAATACTTGCCGGAGATATATCCAATAGCTTCCATAGCAAATGGGCTTCTTAGATTATTTTTGTATTTCTGATTCCAGTTTTCAAAATCACTCCAACTATTATAACAGGCCTTAAGAACATTATTACTAAGTATAAATCTTAACGGTGTTGGAGCTTTTAGATATTCGTGTCTCACAATAGTATAATCATAATAATTGTTATACTTATTTAATTTGTTAATTGTTGTGTCGTTGTTATCTACCATGAATATCATATTCTTATACTTATCATAATCTGAATTGACAAAGTAGTCGGGATTGATTGATAATTGATTAAACGTCATTACATTTTCCTTCCCGAATTTCTTTTTTAAATAGTAAGCAAGGAAATGGCCAGTACATTCGCTTTCATCTAATAAAGGAGCAAGTGATTTTTTATTAATAGCTCCATCAAGTAAGTGTGCAATTCCATAATAGAACAATATGTTTTCGTCTGGGTTCTCTTTTATATATTTAGTCGCTCTTTCAAAAACAAGGCTATCTCTTTCCTTAACGAACCATTTTTCTTTCTCAACTTCCGATCTTAAAAAAAATATTTCTTCTGTAAAATAATCTTCAAATCCCTTGATTTTAAGCTCGCTATTATGTTTCCCGAATCTTTCTTTAATGCTTCTAAGTTTTTCTAAAAGGTAAATGTCTTCCAAACTATGTGATAAACAAAAATCATTAAACCAAGCTTCTAGATGGTTTTCATTAACAAATTCATCGACCATTTCAATCTGCTCTGGACTAAGCTCCAAAATCAATGTTACTTTTTCTTTACTTTTCTTTTTTACTAATACTGAATCCACATAATTATTTAACACTCTTATCAATGTCATGTGTGGCAACATTGAAGAGTGCTGAAAATCTCCGAGCATAACAATTTTGTCATCGCACAATTGGTCAACAATATAGTTATATGGGTCAAGCTGGATATTATCTTTCATTTGCTCATTACCCCAAGTCGTTATTGATAAGCTTAATGCTATAAAAAAACAGCAATTAATTTTGAGACTAGGCTTGATTATTACCATTCTGATCATCCTTCAAATGGCCAACTAGCTATTAATTCTCCCGACAGGTATACTCATTCTAGTGTTGGGTGCCTACCGGCTTCATTTAGTTTACTATTTATGAATCAATTTATTCGTATGAACTCTTAGTTCTACACTCTACGTTCTTCGTTCTCCTCCCGGAACCCCGTTGCCATTTGCAACTTAGCTATTGAAGTTTGAAAAATCAATGCAGTAAAGCTGAGTAGCTGAGTTCATGAGTAACTGAGTGCCTAAGTAACTAGGTACCTTAGAGAGTTAGAAAGTGATACTCAGAGAAGTATTTAGTATTGAGTAATTAGTATTTAGAACCGGAAGAATGGACTTGGAAAAAAGATTCCTCGTTTTTTTTAAGTGAGGTCAAATAGTGTTATTTTTGAGGCGCATGAAAAAGCTATCTATTATATACCGACCGATTTAGA